>JAIRNL010000254.1 GCA_031258035.1 Azoarcus sp.
TCGTTGACCTGGGCCGGATTGGCTTTGCCGCGGCTGGCTTTCATGACTTGCCCGACCAGGGCGTTGAAGGCTTTTTCCTTGCCGCCGCGGAATTCATCGACCAATTTCCGGTTGGCGGCGATCGCCTCGTCGATGAGGGCTTCGATCGCGCCGCTGTCGGTGACTTGCTTCAGGCCCTGGCTTTCGATGATGTCGTCGGCGCTGCCGCCCTCGCCGTTCCAGAGCGCCTCGAAGACCTTGCGCGCGATGGCATTGGAGACGGTGCCGTCGGCAATGCGCGCGATCAGCCCGCCCAGTTGCGTCGGCGACACCGGCGAGGCGGAGATTTCCAGCCCGGCCTTGTTGAGCCGCGCCGCGAGTTCGCCCATGACCCAGTTGGCGCAGGTCTTGGCGTGCGCGGCCCCCGCGGCGGCGACGGCGGACTGGAAATAGTCGGCGGTTTCCCTGCTCGCGGTGAGTGTGTCGGCGTCGCAGGCGGGCAGGCCCAGCTCGCGCTCGAAGCGCGCCTTCATCGCCGCCGGCAATTCGGGCATCGCCGCCCGCACCCGCTCGATCCACGCCGGTTCGATGACCAGTGGCAGCAGGTCGGGATCGGGGAAATAGCGGTAATCGTGCGCGTCTTCCTTGGAGCGCATCATCCGCGTCTGGCTGGTGTCGGGGTCGAAAAGTACCGTGGCCTGCCCGATTGCGCCGCCGTCTTCCAGCGTCTCGATCTGCCAGCCGGCTTCAAAGTCGATGGCCTGTTGCAGAAAGCGGAAGGAATTGAGGTTTTTGATTTCACGCCGGGTGCCGAGGGCAGTCTCGCCTTTTTTGCGTACCGAAACGTTGGCGTCGCACCGGAAAGAGCCTTCCTGCATGTTGCCGTCGCAAATGTCGATCCAGCGCACCAGGGCATGCAGGGCGCGGGCATAGGCCACGGCCTCGGCGGCGGAGCGCATGTCGGGTTCGGAGACGATTTCCAGCAACGGCGTGCCGGTGCGATTGAGGTCGATGCCGCTCATGCCGTGGAAATCTTCGTGCAGCGATTTGCCGGCGTCTTCCTCGAGATGGGCGCGCGTGAGGCGGATGGTTTTTTCGTAAGCCTTCTCCCCCTCGCCGACCTGGATCGCAATCGTGCCGCCTTGCACCACCGGCAGCTCGAACTGGCTGATCTGATAGCCCTTTGGCAAGTCGGGATAAAAGTAATTCTTGCGCGCGAATACGCTCTTCGGTGCGATGTGCGCGCCCAGCGCCAGCCCGAGGCGAATGGCGCGTTCGACCGCGCCCCGGTTGAGCACCGGCAGGACGCCCGGCAGGGCGACGTCCACGGCGCTCGCCTGTATGTTGGGTTCCGCGCCGAAGGCGGTGCCCGCGCCGGAGAAAATCTTGGCGGTGGTGTTGAGTTGGGCGTGGATTTCCAGCCCGATGACGATTTCCCAGTCCGATCTGCTCATTTTGGTCGTCCGTTGTCTCGAAGGCGCGGCGCCTCAGGCAGCCAGGGCCGGGCGGCGCAGGTGCCAGTCGGTGGCCTGCTGGAAGCGGTGCGCGGCGGCGAGCAGCTTTGCTTCGGAGAAATAGTCGCCGATCAGTTGCAGCCCGACCGGCAGCCCGCCGGCATCGAATCCGCAGGGGTGGGAGAGACCCGGCAGCCCGGCGAGATTGACCGGCGTGGTGTAGATGTCGGCGAGGTACATCTGTACCGGATCGCCGCTCATCGCGCCCAGCGTCCAGGCCGTTACGGGCGAGGTGGGGCCGGCAATCAGGTCGCATTCGGCAAAGGCGCGGCGGAAGTCCCCGGCAATCAGGCGGCGCAGTTTTTGCGCTTGCAGATAGTAGGCGTCGTAATAGCCGTGCGACAGGACATAGGTGCCGACCAGAATGCGACGCTGTACTTCCGCGCCGAAACCCTCGCCGCGGCTCTTGCAGTACATGTCGGCGAGGTCGGTGAATTCGGCGGCGCGGTGCCCGTAGCGCACGCCATCGAAACGGGAGAGGTTGCTCGAAGCCTCGGCCATGGCGATGACGTAATAGGCGGGGATCGCCAGTCTGGCATTGGGCAGGTCGACTTCGCGCGTGGCGGCGCCCAGCGCGCGGTATTGCGCGAGCGCGGCATCGACGGCGACGCGGATGTCGTCGCTCATGCCATCGCCGAAGAATTCGCGCGGCAGGCCGATGATGAGACCGGCGAGCGGCCTGGCTGCATCGGCGGGCGGCGCGGCGAGCGCGGCGGCGTAGTCTTCGGGCGCGCGTTCGAGGCTGGTCGAGTCGCGCTCGTCGAACCCGGTCATCGCCGAGAGCAGCACGGCGCAATCCTCGGCGGTCGCGCCGAAAGCGCCGCCCTGGTCGAGCGAAGAAGCGTAGGCGATGAGGCCGTAGCGGCTCACGAGACCATAAGTCGGCTTGATCCCGGTCACGCCGCAAAAGGACGCTGGCTGGCGCACCGAGCCGCCGGTGTCGGTACCGGTGGCGATCGGCGCAAGCCGCGCCGCGACCGCCGCCGCCGAGCCGCCCGAGGAGCCGCCGGGCACATGCCCGGGTTCCCACGGGTTTCTGGTCGGGCCGTAATACGATGTCTCGCACGACGAGCCCATGGCGAATTCGTCCATATTGGTCTTGCCCAGGCTCACCGCCCCGGCTTTTTTCAGCAGGGCGACGACATGCGCGTCGTAGGGGCTGACGAAACCGGACAGCATCCGCGAGGCGCAGGTGGTGAGCATGCCTTCGGTGCAGAACACGTCCTTGTGGGCGAGCGGTATGCCGGTGAGCGGCCCGGCCTCGTCGCGGGCGATGCGCTCGTCGGCGGCGCGCGCTTCGGCGAGCGTCCGTTCGCGGTCGACGGTGATGAAAGCATTGAGCGCCGGATCGAGGGCGTCGATGCGATCGAGAAAAAGCGCGGCGAGTTCGACGCTGGAGATTTCTTTCGCGTCCAGCGCGCGGCGCAGGGCGCGGACGGAAACCCCGGAAAGTGGCGCGGCGCTCATGCGGGGAAAGGCGGAAAGCGTGGAGGGAGCATTTTCATTCGATGACCCTGGGTACCAGGTAAAGCCCGGCTTCGGTTCGTGGCGCGATGGCCTGGAACGCGGCGCGCCGGTCTGTTTCGGTGACGACATCCTCGCGCAGCCGGGCAGCCAGCTCCTGGGGATGGCTCATGGGGTCGATGCCGGCAGTATCGATAGATTGCATTTGCGCAATGACGGCAAAAATGCTGTTAAGATGGCCGCGCGTCGTGTTGACGGTTTCGTCGTCGGGCAGAGCCAACCTGGCCAGCTTCGCCAACCGTTCGATTTGTTCGTTAGAAAGGGGCATGTGACAAACGAGATGAATTCCCAAGGGATTGTAGGGTATCATATCCGCCTTCTGCCCCCCTCTTTCCGGGCGCATCCACGCGCGAAACGAAAATTTCCAACCGGTTCGGAACCTCCTTATGTTCGGCTTACTGCGTTCTTATTTTTCCAGCGATCTGGCGATCGACCTGGGTACGGCCAACACCCTGATCTACGTGCGGGGTAAAGGCATTGTCCTCGATGAACCTTCGGTGGTGGCAATCCGGACCGAAGGCGGGCCAAATTCCAAGCGCATGATCCAGGCCGTTGGGCATGAGGCCAAGCAGATGCTCGGCAAGACGCCAAAGAACATCGAGGCGATCCGCCCGATGAAAGACGGCGTGATCGCCGACTTCGAAGTCACCGAGCAGATGATCAAGCAATTCATAAAACGGGTGCACGATTCGCGGCTTCTGTCGCCCAGTCCCCGGATCATCATCTGTGTGCCCTGCGGTTCGACCCAGGTCGAGCGTCGCGCCATCCGTGATGCCGCGCTGGCCGCGGGAGCCTCGCAGGTCTACCTGATCGAGGAACCGATGGCGGCGGCCATCGGCGCGGGGCTGCCGGTATCGGACGCGCTCGGTTCGATGGTGGTCGATATCGGCGGCGGCACGACCGAAGTTGGCGTGATCTCGCTGGGCGGCATGGTCTATCGGGGCAGCGTCCGGGTCGGCGGCGACAAGTTCGACGAATCCATCGTCAATTACATCCGCCGCAACTACGGCATGCTGATCGGCGACACCACCGCCGAGAACATCAAGAAAGAAATCGGCTCCGCCTTTCCGGGGTCGGAAGTGCGCGAACTGGAAGTCAAGGGCCGCAACCTCGCCGAGGGCATCCCGCGCAGCTTCACGATTTCGTCCAATGAAATCCTCGAGGCGCTCACCGAGCCGATCAACCAGATCGTCTCCTCGGTCAAGATCGCCCTCGAAGAAACGCCGCCCGAACTGGGCGCCGACATCGCCGAACGCGGTCTGGTGCTGACCGGCGGCGGCGCCCTGTTGCGCGATCTCGATCGCCTGCTGATGGAAGAAACCGGCCTGCCGGTAATCGTCGCCGAGGAGCCGCTCACCTGCGTGGCCCGTGGTTGTGGCATGGCGCTCGACAAGATGGACAAACTGGCTTCCATCTTCACTTCGGATTGAAATCGCGCCACTAGCGACAGTATTTGCAACGTCCCTGAACCTTACCGTCCGGGAACCGCTGGATGCCTTCTGCCGATTTTCAGACACACCCCGTTTTCAAACGGGGAATAGCGCCGCATATACGCCTGCTGGTATATGTCACGGTCTGCGTGGCGATACTGGTGGCCGATGTGCGCTTCCGTTACCTTGAGTCCCTGCGCGAGTACTTGTCGACCATTACCTACCCCATGCGCAGGGCTGCCGCCGAGCCGGTCAACCTGGCGAGCAATGCAGCCAAGTACTTTTCCAAATTGGCGGATTCGCAATTCGAGCAGGCCGATTTCGAGCGGCTCCAGATCGAGACCGCCCAACGGCTGCTGCGTTTCGAATCCCTCGAACAGGAAAACGAACAACTGCGCAGGCTGCTCGGCATGAGCGCGCGCGTGCGGACGCACAGCGTTGCCGCCGAGGTGCTCTACAGCGCGCCGGACCCATATTCCCGCAAGGTCATTCTCGACCAGGGCAGGCAGGAGGGCGTGGAGCCGGGGCTGGCGGTGGTCGATGCCACCGGATTGCTCGGGCAGGTCACGCGGGTTTATCCGATCCAGTCCGAAGTCACGCTCATTACCGACCGCAACCAGTCGGTGACGGTGCAGGTCGAGCGCAATGGCCAGCGCGGCGTCATGTCCGGCACCGGGCAGGGCGGGCTGGAATTGCGCTTCGTGCTTGCCGATGCCGACATCAAGGTCGGGGATCGCCTGATGACTTCGGGGCTGGACGGCCTGTTCGTGCCCGGCCTGCCGGTGGCCATGGTCGAGAGCGTCGAACGCGATGCCGGCGCCTTCGCCAGGATCGCCTGTCGACCGTTGGCCGGGGTCGATCAGAGCACCCGGGTGCTGGTGCTGAGCCGCGCCGAATTGCCGCCGCCACCCCCGCCGCCCCAGCCAGCGCCGGAAACCACCGGGGAGTCCTCGCCCGCTTCAGAACCAGGGGCGCGACCCGAACCCGCCGAAGATGAGAACTAGGCGATCCGGCCATGCAATTCACCAACCGTTCCAATCGCATCCTGCAACCGACGAAGCCGTGGTTCGTCTATCTGAGCCTGCTCATCGCCCTCATGCTGGATTACGTCCCCGCCGGCGATTTTTCCCGCATGCTGCCGGACTGGGTGGCGCTGGTGCTGACGTTCTGGTGCATCCGCGAACCCTTGTACATCGGCATGGGCGTGGGCTTCACCCTTGGCCTGCTCGTCGATGTCGGCGGCGGCGGGCCAATGGGGCAGCATGCCCTTTCCTATGTGGTGCTCGCTTTCATGGCCAACGCCCTGGCCCGGCGGGTGATGTGGTTTCCGGCCTTGTTGCAGGCCCTGCACGTGCTGCCGATGCTGTTGATCGCCCAGGCATTGATGGTCGGGGTGCGGATGCTTGCCCAGGAAGAATTCCCGGGATGGGAGTACTTTCTTTCCAGCCTCGTTGGCGTGGCGCTCTGGCTGCCGCTTACCTATCTTTTGCTGCTGCCGCAGTTCCAGCCGGTCGATCGGGATGAAAATCGGCCAATCTGAGGGCGCCGCATGAAAACCTTCACCGACTCCGACGAGAGCACGGGACGTTTTTTCCTGCGTCTGGTCGCCTCGGTCGCCTTCTTGCTCGCCGGCTGCGTCCTGCTGGTTCTGCGGCTCTATGTCCTCCAGGTGAAGTACCACGAGCATTACCACACGCTCGCCGAGGACAACCGCATCTCCCCGCTGCCGATCGTGCCGCAGCGCGGCAACATCGTCGATCGCAACGGCGCCGTGCTGGCGCGCAATTTCGCCGCCTATACGCTGGAGATTCCCTCGAACATCGTCGATACGAAAGAAGACAAGGCCCTCTCCAGGATAATCGACGAACTCTCCAGGATCATCGCCATCGACGAGCGTGATAAAAAGCGCTTTGAAAAATTCCGCTCGGAAAACCGCCGCCTGGACAGCGCGCCGATCCGCACCCATCTCAGCGACGAGGAGGTCGCGCGCTTCATCGGGCAACGTTACCGCTTCCCGGACATCGAAGTACAGGCGCGGCTGTTCCGCAATTACCCGAACGGGACGCTGGCTTCGCACCTGGTGGGCTACATCAGCCGCATCAACGACGAGGAGATGGAGCGCCTCGATGAAAGCGGCGATGCCGCCAACTACCGTGGCACCGAACACATCGGCAAGAGCGGCGTGGAAGCGACCTACGAGGTCGATCTCCATGGCGCCACCGGGGTCGAGCACGTCGAGGTCAATGCCGGCGGCAGGGCCGTGCGGCGCCTGAAGAGCGACCCCGCGACGGCGGGCAACGACATCGAACTGAGCGTCGATCTCGAATTGCAGAAAGTCGCCGAAGCCGCTTTCGGCAATCGTCGTGGCGCCCTGGTGGCGCTCGATCCGACGAACGGCGAAGTGCTCGCCCTGGTGTCGATGCCGACTTTCGATCCCAATCTGTTCGTCGACGGCATCTCCGGCGCGGACTGGAGAATGCTGAACGAAGTCGGCGTCCCGAAGAACGAACTCAACAAGCCGCTGCTCAACCGCGCCGTCTACAGCGCCTATCCGCCTGGCTCGACTTTCAAGCCTTTCATGGCCCTGGCCGGGCTGACCCACGGAAAGCGCAAATGGGAGCAGAAAGTCTCCGATCCCGGCTTTTTCTGGTTCGGCGGCCATCAGTTCATGGACGACAAGAAGGGCGGCCATGGCGCGGTCGACATGTACAAGTCCCTGGTGGTGTCGTGCAACACTTACTACTACATGTTGGCCAGCGACCTGCAAATCGAACGGATCGCCAGCTTCATGCCCCAGTTCGGCTTCGGCGCGCGCTCCGGGATCGACCTGCCTGGAGAAGGGAAAGGCGTGTTGCCGTCCCCGGACTGGAAACGCAAACGCTTCAAGACCCGGGAACAACAAAAGTGGTATGCCGGCGAGACGATCTCGGTGGGCATCGGCCAGGGGTACAACGCCTACACCCCGCTTCAGATGGCGCAGGCGATGGCGACCATCGCCAATGACGGCAAGCGCATGCGCCCGCACGTGTTGAGGGCGGTGATCGACAACCAGGGCCAGCGCCAGGAATTTCCGCCCGAACTGGTCGCGGAAGTCGACGTCAAGCCAGAATATATCGCCAAGGTGCGGCAGGCGCTGGAAGACGTCACCCGCTTCGGCACGGGCGCGCGCGCCTTTGCCGGCGCGCCTTACCGCTCGGGAGGCAAGACCGGCACCGCCCAGGTGTACTCGCTCAAGGGCGGCAAGTACGACAAGAGCAACGAACGCATGCGCGATCATTCGTGGTTCATCGCCTATGCGCCGGCGGAAGCGCCGAAGATCGCGCTCGCGGTACTGGTGGAAAACGGCGGTTTCGGCGCGGCGTCGGCGGCGCCGATCGCGCGACAGGTGATCGACTTCTATCTGCTCGAAAAACGCGCTGGCGAACCGGCGCCCGAAGATGTCGACGCCGAGGACGAAGGCCAGGAAAATACCGGAAATGGGGCACATTCCCGTGGCGAAGAGGTGAGCGAGTGAGCAGCAGACACCGGTTTTTTTTCATGCGGATCCTCGAAGCCCTGCTGCGTCCGCTCGACCCGATATTGCTCCTGCTTCTCGCCTGCCTGCTGGGTTATGCGGTCGTGATCATGTCGAGCGCCTCTCCCGACCGCATCGACTCCCAGCTCCTGCACACCGCCCTCGCACTGGGCCTGATGTGGATCGTAGCCAGCATACCGGCCCACAACCTGCTTTCCATGGCCCCGATGCTCTACATTGCCGGGGTGGCGTTGCTGGTGCTGGTGCAGCTTTTCGGGGAGACCGCCAAGGGCGCGCAGCGCTGGCTCAACATCGGCTTTACCCGCATCCAGCCTTCGGAAGTAATGAAAATCGCCATGCCGATGATGATGGCCTGGTTTTTCCAGAAACGCGAAGGTTCCATCGACTGGTGGGTGTTCCTTCTCGGCGCCATCCTGCTGGCTGTGCCGGTGGGCCTGATCGCCAGGCAACCCGACCTGGGTACCGCCTTGCTGGTGGCCGCGGCGGGGATATACGTCATCTTTTTCGCCGGCCTGTCGTGGAAACTCATCGCCCCGATAGTGGTCATCGGCATGCTGGGGATCGGCTCCTTCGCCATCTTCGGAGACCAATGGTGCCAGCCGGACGTGGACTGGCCCGGCCTGAAGGGCTACCAGAGGGATCGCGTCTGCACGCTGCTCGATCCGAAGCTCGATCCGCTCGGCAAGGGATTCCACATCATCCAGTCGACGATCGCCATCGGCTCGGGCGGCATCACCGGCAGGGGCTGGATGCTGGGGACGCAGACACACGGCGGTTTTCTGCCGGAGCGCCACACCGACTTCATTTTCGCCGTGCTCGCGGAGGAACTGGGTCTTGCCGGGGTGCTGCTCTTGCTGGCTCTTTACCTGGCTTTGCTGATGCGGGGCCTGTTCATCGCCGCCATTGCGCCCACCCTGGGCACGAAGCTGCTGGCTGGTTCGGTGACGATGATTTTTTTCACCTACCTGTTCGTAAACATCGGGATGGTCAGCGGCATCCTGCCGGTCGTGGGAGTACCCCTGCCTTTCATCAGCTACGGCGGCACCGCGCTCGTGACCCTGTGCGTGGGGGTCGGCATCCTGATGAGCATCCGCCGCAGCTGGCGGGAACGCTGACGGGAAGCGAAGGTGTGCCCATGAACGCCAGGGGCGCGACTTTGCGGCGCCTGGGCGCGATGCTTGCGGTGATGCTGATGCTGACCGCCTGTAGCAGCACACCGTCCCGTAAAAGCAGCACGCCGCCTCGTAAAACGACAGCCAAGGCGCCATCATCACGGCCCGCCGCGAAAACGCGCGTTTCACCCCCCGCGCCCCGCCCTGCCACGCCAGCCCCCTCCGCGCCGCCCCCCGTCGCATCGCCTCCCGCCACGCCCAGCCGCAATGGCGGCGCTTACTACAAAGACGATGGCCCCGGCGACGCCCCCCCCGAGGGGCTGGCTTCGCTTCCCGATGCCGCGCCGCGCGCCGAACCGCTTCACCCCCGCGCCAATCGCCCCTATCGCGTGTTTGGCCGGCAGTACGTGCCGCGCACCCACCTGGCGCCATACAGCCAACGCGGCGTGGCAAGCTGGTACGGACGCCGCTTCCATGGTTTGCCCACTTCCAGCGGTGAGCGTTACGACATGTACGCGATGACCGCCGCGCACCCGACCCTGCCCATCCCGAGCTACGCGCGGGTGACGCATCTGGCCAGCGGCCGCACGGTCGTGGTGCGGGTCAATGATCGCGGCCCGTTCCTGCACGGGCGGATCATGGATCTTTCCTACGCCGCGGCCCTGAAGCTCGGCTACCTTGCGGCGGGCAGCGCGGCGGTCGAAGTCGAGCAGCTTTTGCCCGGCTTCGAGGCCGTGGCCGCGGAAAAAGCGCCATCGCCGCCGCCAGCGCCCCCCGAACCAGCGCCAACCTCCGCGCCGGACGAAGACCCGCTTGCGCCGCTGGTGGCCGCGATGATGTCACCGGATGCGGCTGCCACCATTCCCGACATAGGTAATATGACACCCGCTGTGGCGAAAACAGATGCCGAAAGCGTTGAAAACGGGCAGAATCTTTTCCTGCAACTGGGACTATTCACTTTGCGTGACAATGCCGAAGCTCTCCGTTCCCGCGTTCTGGAACGGGTCGCCGATCTGGACGGGCAACTCGAACTGGAAGTCGGGGAAGGATACTTCCGGCTTTTCGTGGGACCTTATGCTTCCCTCGGCGCCGCGCGCGCGGCGGCCGAGCGTCTTGGTGAGTCGTTGAATATCCAGCCATTCGCGGTCTGGCGCAAAAAGCCCTGATTCGGCTCGGGGCTGGCGCGCATCTTGCCGGAACGCGCGGGCGTCATCATTCTGGGCTGTGCCGTGGATTTCTGGCTGAAACTTTCCGTTCGCGTTCGTCTGATCCTGCTTTTCATAGCGATCAAGGTCGTGCCCCTGGTCATGCTGGTGCTGATTGCCTGGAACCAGACGCGGGAGACGGTCGGCCACCTCGGCGACCAGATCAACGACCTGGTCGGCGTCGCCAACCGGGCCATCCACACCGTCGGCGACAAGGCGATCGACGACGCGGTCAACGCGCTCGATACCCGCGCCCGCGACGAAATCGAGCGCCTGACCACCGACACCGCGCAGAAAGTGGCGGATTTTCTCTACGGGCGCGATGCCGACATCCTCTACGCCGCCACGCTCGACCCGGGCGCGAGCGCCTATCGCAACTTCATCGAACAGAAACGCCGCGACCTGATCGTGCACGGCAAATGGCGCCTGAACGCGGCCGGCACCGACTGGGAACCAGAAAGCGTGCCGCCCGTCGATCCCTATGAAGCGATGCCGGGCAGCCGCGACAACGCCACCAATTTCCATTACCGTCCGCCGGTGACGCTGAAACGCGAGAAGCTGCCGCTTTACCTGGAAATGACCTTCGTCGGGCTGGACGGCAGGGAAAAGGCGAAGGTCACGACATCCCCGCGCCTCGATCCGGCGCTGAAGGACATTTCACAGCGGCGCAACACCTATGCCAGGGCGGAGACCTATTTCGCGGCCCTCAAGCGCCTCAGACCCGGCGAAATCTACGTCTCCGAGGTCATCGGCGCCTACATCGGCACGCCGATCATCGGCAAATTCACCCCGCAGGCCGCCAAAGAGCGCGGCATCCCGTTCGAGCCGGAAAAACACGCCTATGCCGGCAAGGAAAACCCCGTCGGCAAACGCTTCCAGGGCATCGTGCGCTGGGCGACGCCGGTGAGCCGGGGCGGCAGGATCGTGGGCTGGGTGACACTGGCCCTGAACCACGACCACCTGATGTCATTTACCGACCACATCGTGCCTTCCGAAGAACGCTACCGCGACATCAACGACGCCTTCGACGGCAATTACGCCTTCATCTGGGACTACAAGGGCCGCAGCATCGTCCATCCCCGCCACCATTCCATCGTCGGCTACGACGAAAACGGCGAGCCGGAAATCCCCTGGCTGGAAGACACGGTATACGAAGATTTCCGGAAGAGCGGCAAAAGCTGGGCCGAATACATGCAAACGGCGCCGACCTTCGTCGACCAGTTGCAGAGCCGCAAACCGGCGCCGGCGCTCACCGCGCGCGGCGATGTCGGCCTCGATTGCCGCTGGCTCAACTTCGCCCCGCAATGCTCTGGCTGGTACAACCTTGCCGAGCAGGGCGGCTCCGGCTCCTTCCTCATCCTGTGGAGCGGCCTGTGGAAACTGACCACGACCGCCGCCATTCCCTATTACACCGGGCGATACAGCCCCGAGGCCGCGGGCAACAGGCGCGGCTTCGGCATCGTCACCATCGGCGCGAACGTCAATGACTTCCACCGCGCCGCCAACGAATCCAGGGAGCGCCTCGACGGCATCATCAAACAGTCCAACGACGACATGCTCGCGCACGGCGCCGAGGCCGACCGCGCCCTGCACGACGACCTTGCGCGGGCGGCCTCGGAACTGGCGATTTCCACCTTCATCCTGATCGCGGCGGTGATCGCCATCGCCATCTGGATGGCGTCTTTCCTGTCGAAGAAGATCGCCTGGCTCAACGACGGCCTCAACCGTTACCGATTCGGAGAAAAAGATTTCCGCTTCCAGTACAAATACCATGACGAAATCACCTCCCTGGCTGCCACCTTCAACGAAATGGCGGCCACCCTGAACGACAACGTCGCCGAACTGAAAAAAGAGATCGCGGATCGCACCCGGGCCGAGGAAGAATTGCACAGCATCCGCGGCAGCCTGGAGACCATCGTCGCCAAGCGCACGCACGAACTCTCGGAAACCAACCGCCAGCTTTCCGAAGAAATCAACATCCGCCGCATCGCCGAAGAAAAAGCGCAATACCTGGCGGGACACGATCCACTGACCGGCCTCGCCAATCGCATGCTGTTCAACGAACAACTGCAAAAGGCCATCGCCCAGGGCGAACGCACCGGCAAATACGGCGCGCTGCTCTTTTTCGACCTCGACCGCTTCAAGCACATCAACGACACGCTGGGGCACGCGGTGGGCGATGCCTTTCTCGTCCAGATGGCAACTGTCCTGCAAAGCCGGGTGCGCAGGGTGGATACCGCGGCGCGGCTGGGCGGCGACGAATTCGCCGTCATCATGAGCGGCCTCGACAAGCCGGCAGACGCCGCCATCCTGGCTCAGGATATCCTGGACAAACTGCGGCCGCCGGTCATGCTCGCCGGGCACGAACTGGCCATCCGCGCCAGCATCGGCATCGCCACCTTCCAGAGCCGGAAAAATGGCGGAAACCCCGAAGAGATCATCAAGAACGCCGACATGGCGATGTACATGTCCAAGACGGAAGGGGGCATGCGCTACCAATTCTTCGAGGCAAAAATACAGAACACGCTGTCCGCCTCCGCCCGCCTGGAAAAAGAATTGCGCCTCGCCCTGGACGAACGCCAGTTCATCCCCTATTTCCAGCCGCTCTACCACACCGTCGAACGCCGCGTGCTGTTCTTCGAAGTGCTGGCTCGCTGGCTGCACCCGGCGAAAGGCGTATTGCTGCCCTGCGACTTCATCGAGGCCGCCGACCGGAGCGGACTGATGCGGGAAATCGATGCCCAGATCATCCACATGGCGTGCTCGCTGGCTCAGGAATGGCTGGCTGCGGGCCTGTTCTCTGGTCGGCTTTCGCTCAACATCTCGCCCCGGTATTTCGAGCAACAAGACTTTGCCGCGCACGTCCGCGCCGTTCTGGACGCGCATCAGTTCGCCGCGCGGCACCTGGCTTTTGAAATATCGGAATACACCCTCCTGCAAGGCTTCGCCCAGACCGCGGCGACGCTCGAAGCCCTGCGCAAAATGGGCATCGTGATCGTCATCGACCGTCTGGTGGTCGAACGCACCGCGCTTGGCAACCTGTTCGACTACCCGGTCGATGCGATCAAGATCGACCGCGCCTTCACAGCCAGGATCGGCGAACCCCGGGTGGATTCCATGATCGCCGCCATCGCCGGCGTGGCGCGCGCCATGGACGTGTGCCTGATCGCGGAAGGGGTGGAAAACGAAACGCAATGGGAATACTTCCAGAGCATGCGCTGCGAAATCATCCAGGGCTACAAACATGCCCGCCCGATGAACGCGGAAGACACGCGCGCCTATCTCGTCCAGCCCCGGGCGGCGGACGACGCCTGATTTCGCGCATGCCCGCGACGCGGCCTATAATTCCGGTCTTTATCAACCTCGTCTTTTTCCCGGTACCGGATCAATGTCAATGCGCTTTCCCACTCCACGTCTCTTCATCGCGTCGCTCTTTGCCATATTCTCCTGCGCGGCATTCGCGCAAAATGTTCCCGCGCCGGTGCTGGCCGCAAAATCCTGGATACTGATCGACCATGCCACCGGCCAGATACTGGCCAGCAAAGACCCGGACACCCGCATCGAACCCGCCTCGCTCACCAAGCTGATGACGGCGTACATCACCTTCTCGGCCCTGAAGGCGGGCACGATCACCGAAGACCAGTTGGTACTGGTATCCGCCAGGGCCTGGCAACAGGAAGGCTCGCGCATGTTCATCCAGGTAGATACCCAGGTGACGGTCGGCGAGCTGATCCGCGGCGTCATCGTCCAATCGGGCAACGATGCCTGCGTCGCGCTCGCCGAACTGCTGGCTGGCAGCGAAGAAGCCTTCGCCACCCTGATGAACCGCGAAGCCGAACGCCTGGGCATGAAGAACACCCACTTCACCAACGCCAACGGCCTGCCCGACCCCAATCTCTACACCACCGCGCACGACCTGTCGATTCTCGCCAGCGCCATCATCCGCGAATTCCCCGAGTATTACGGCCTCTACTCGATCAGATCCTTCACCTACAACAAAATCACCCAACCCAACCGCAACCGCCTGCTCTACCTCGACCCCACCGTCGACGGCATGAAAACCGGCCACACCGACGCCGCCGGCTACTGCCTGGTATCCAGCGCCCTGCGCGGGCCGCGGCGGCTGATATCGGTAGTGCTCGGCACCAAATCCGAGAGCGTGCGCGCGCAGGAATCGCTCAAGCTGCTCAATTACGGCTTCCAGTTCTACGACACGGTGCGGGTCTATGCCGCCGATCAGATACTGTCGCAGTTCCGGGTATGGAAAGGGGCATCGAACCAGGTCGACGTCGGCTTCACCCAGGACTTCCTTCTCTCCCTGCCGCGCGACAAAGCCAACAAGATCGAAGTCGTCCTTGAAAGCCGCCAGCCGGTACTCGCCCCACTCGCCAGGGGGCAGGAAATCGGCACCCTCAAACTCACCGTCGCCGGCGAACCTTACGGCGAGTACCCGGTGACCGCGCTCTCCGACGTCCCGCTTGCCGGCTTCTTCGGCCGCCTGTGGGACGCAATCGTGATGTGGTTCAAAAACCTCTGACCGCGCGCGGCGCGTCCAGGGCGGGCACCAACGGAAGGACGACCCCATGAGCCTGTGCCATCTCGACGGCAATGACCTGCCGCTGGCTGAAGCGCGCCTGTCCCCGCTCGACCGCGGCTTCCTGTTCGGCGACGGCGCCTACGAAGTCATCCCCGCCTACTCGCGGCGCCCATTTCGCCTCGCCGAACACCTCGCCCGCCTGGAAAACACCCTGGAAGCCCTCCGCCTGCCCAACCCCCACCCCGCCGCGGCCTGGGCGGAAATCATCGCCAGAGTGATCGCCGGCAACCCGTGGGAAGATCAATCGGTCTATCTGCAAGTCACCCGCGGCGCCGATCGCGTGCGCCGACACGCCTTTCCGGTGCCGACCCGCCCGACCGTATTCCTCATGAGCGAACCCCTCCCCCTCCCCGGACAAACGCAACTCGACAACGGCGTCAGCGCGGTCAGCGCCGCCGACTACCGCTGGCTGCGCTGCGACCTCAAGACCGTCGCCCTCCTGGCCAACTGCCTGTTGCGGCAACAGGCTGTCGAAGCCGGCTGCGCCGAAACCCTCCTTTTCCGCGACGGCTTCCTCACCGAAGGCGCCGCCTCCAACATCTTCGCCGTGCGCGCGGGCGTACTGCTCGCGCCGCCCAGAAACGCGCTCCTGCTGCCCGGCATCACCCGCGATCTCATCCTCGAACTCGCAGCCAGCCACGGCATGCCGCACGAAGTGCGCGCAATCTCCGAAACCGAAGTCCGCACCGCCGACGAACTGTGGATGACCTCCTCGACCAAGGAAGTGCTCCCCATCGTCACCCTCGACGGCCAACCCATCGGCGACGGACGCCCCGGCGAACTCGCGCGCCGCATGCACGGCTGGTACCGGGATTTCAGGGACGCGGAGACGCGCCGTGGCTGAACCGGACGCCCCCCGCCCCACCCTGATCGAATACCCCTGCGACTTCCCGATCAAGATCATGGGCGCGCGCACCGACGGCTTCACGCGGGCCATCCTCGAAACGGTACTGCGCCACGCCCCCGACCTCGACCCCGCCGCCCTCGAGACGCGCGCCTCGGGCAAAGGCAACTACCTCTCGATCACCTGCACCTTCCGCGCGCGCTCGCAACAACAAGTCGATGCCCTTTACCGCGAACTGAGCGCGCATCCGCTGGTCAAGGTGGTGCTGTGACCGATGGCGTCTGGCTGCGGATCAAGCGCCTCGGCCCCACCGACTACGCCCCCGTCCTCGAAGCCATGCGCGCCTTCACCGCCGCGCGCGGCGCGGACACCGCCGACGAAATCTGGCTGCTCGAACACCCCCCCGTCTTCACGCTCGGACAAGCCGGCGATCCCGCGCACCTGCTGCAAAATCCGGACGGCATCCCACTCGCGCGCGCCGACCGCGGCGGCCAGATCACCTACCACGGCCCCGGACAACTGCTCGCCTATCTCCTCATCGACCTGTCCCGGCGGCGGCTCAAAGTACGCGAAACCGTCCACCTGATGGAAGAAGCCATGATCGCCACCCTGGCTGACTACCGCCTCGCCGGCAAACGCAAACACGGCGCGCCGGGCGTCTACATCGGCGAAGCCAAGATCGGCGCGCTCGGCCTGAGAATAAAGAACGCTTGCAGCTACCACGGCCTGAGCCTCAACGTAGACATCGACCTCACCCCCTTCTCATGGATCAACCCCTGCGGCCATCCGGGCCTGAAAACCGTGCGGCTGGCTGACTTCGGCCTCACCGACGACGTGGAAACCGTCGGCGAACGCCTGCTCGCCCACCTGCTCCGCCTGCTGCCTCCACCCCGCAAAAAAACAGGAACGCCATGACCACCCCCCCCCGCAAAGAACGCGGCGCCGACAAAACCGCCCGCATCCCCATCAAGATCGTCTCCGCCCCCCGGCTGAAAAAGCCGGAATGGATCCGGGTCAGGATCAACGCCGGCGACGAAGCCGGGCGCTTCCACGAAATCAAAACCACCCTGCGCGCGCGCCAGCTCCACACCGTGTGCGAAGAAGCCTCCTGTCCCAACATCCACGAATGTTTCGGCAAAGGCACCGCCACCTTCATGATCATGGGCGACACCTGCACCCGGCGCTGTCCGTTCTGCGACGTCGGCCATGGCCGTCCCGCCGCCCTCGACCCCGGAGAACCCGCCGCGCTGGCCGCGACCGTGGCGGCGATGCGTCTTTCCTACGTCGTCATCACCTCGGTCGACCGCGACGACCTGCGCGACGGCGGCGGCGCGCACTTCGCCGCCTGCATCCGCGCCATCCGCGCCGCCTCCCCCGGCACCGCCATCGAAGTGCTGGTGCCCGACTTCCGCGGTCGCCAACAAGCCGCGCTCGACGCCTTCGCCGACGCCCTGCCCGATGTCATGAACCACAACCTCGAAACCGTGCCCGCCCTCTACCGCCAGGCCAGGCCCGGCGCCGACTACGCCGGCTCGCTCGCGCTCCTCGGGGCATTCAAGGCGCGCTACCCCGGCGTGCCCACCAAATCCGGTCTCATGGTCGGACTGGGAGAGAGCGACGACGACATCCTCGCCACGCTGCGCGACCTGCGCGCCCACGACGTCGATATGCTCACCATCGGGCAATACCTGCAACCCTCCGCGGCCCACCTGCCCGTACTGCGCTACGTCCACCCCGACACATTCAGGATGTACGAAAC
>JAIRNL010000108.1 GCA_031258035.1 Azoarcus sp.
CGGTGCGGCGCGGCCAGTACCTGCGCGGCTTCGCCTATCGCTTCATGGAACTGTGCTCGCCGGAATTGACCGAGGAGCGGATCGTCACCAGCCTGGCTGTGGAGACGGGCGCGGGGTAGCCCAAGGCGGCTCACGGTTTCATGGGCGCCTTTGAGGCGCTCACCAGCCAAGCCACCGGCCTTGCCGGTGGTATTTGACTGATTACCATCTTGGCTTTGCGCAACGTATTTCCCGTCCCCCGTGTCTCAAGCGGTTTCAGGGCTGCCAGCACCTTTTGCGCATCGACATCCGCGACGGAGCATTGCCAAGTACCGGTGTGATATGCTCCGCCAGTCTTTCCTTTTGGGATTTTGCCGTGCTGGCCGTGACTTCCGTTTCCCACTTCTCGAACCATGCCCTTGCCACGGCTTCAAAGCTGTTGTTGTGCGCGGCATGAATCGCAGCTTTCCGCGCCTTCTTCACTTCGCCGGGGTCTTGGTTGTTGGCAAGCGGTTTCTTTGCTTCGTCACGCCGTACCCGCGCATTCTTGAGACTTACGGCAGGGTATGCGCCGAGGGCAAGCGTCTTGCGCTTGCCGCCCGCGGGGTGCTGCAACAGGTACGAGTCGCCACTGCCGGAGTGCTTCACAGGCTTGATGGCGCGGATGGCGGTAGCGGTCAAGGGCGTGACGGTATCTCCTGTAAACCGGCATATCGTCAGGGGCGGCGGTATTCCGTCAAGGGTACCGCCATGAATGGCCGGCTTCAGCCGGATTGCTTCGGACTGATTCGGGCAAGAAAAAGGCCAGAATCCTTGATTTCATCAGGAATTCCGGCCTTGTTCGGACTGCTTCGAACAATGAAATGGTGCCCAGAAGAGGACTCGAACCTCCACGCCTCGCGGCACTAGTACCTGAAACTAGCGCGTCTACCAATTCCGCCATCTGGGCAAGAGGGGCGCATTATAAAAGGCTGAAAAAGAAAGTCAATGACGCAAAGAACAAAAAAGGATGCCACTGGCGGGCCGGGCGCGGTTCGCCGCGCCGATCCGTTTTTCGAGCGCGAGACGCGGAAGTACGCCATGCCCTTGCCAAGCCGCGAGTACATCGGGCAGATACTCGCCCACGAGGGCGTGCCGATGCAGTTCGAGGCGCTCGTGCGCGTGCTGGATATCCGTGACGATGAGCGCGAGTTTTTCGAGCGCCGCCTGCGGGCGATGTTGCGCGACGGGCAGTTGTTGCGCAATCGCCGCGATGCCTGGTTGTTGCCGGACAAGGCCGATCTGGTTCGCGGCCGCGTCGAAGGGCATCCCGACGGTTTCGGCTTTTTGTGCCGTGACGACGGCGGCGACGATATTTTTCTCGGCCCCAAGGCCATGCGCGAAGTGTTCCACGGCGATCGCGTCATCGCGCGCATTGCCGGGATGGATCGGCGCGGCCGTCCCGAGGGCAAGATCGTCGAAGTGCTCGAACGCGCCAATACCCGCATCGTGGGGCGCGTGCTCGATGAGCACGGCGTGAGGGTCGTCGCGCCGGAGGACAAGCGGCTGGCGCAGGACATCCTGGTGGCGAGCGGCGGCAAGCGAGCCAGACCGGGGCAGGTGGTGATGGTGGAATTGATCGGGCAGCCGTCGGGCGCCGCCCGTCCCGTGGGACGCATCGTGGAAGTGCTTGGCGATTATGCCGACCCCGGCATGGAAATCGAGATCGCGCTGCGCAAGCACGAACTGCCGTTCGTGTTCTCGCCCGAGGCGCGCGCGCAGACGCGCAGGCTGCCGGATCGCGTGCGCAAGAAGGATCATGCCGGGCGCGAAGACATCACCGCCTTGCCGCTGGTCACGATCGACGGCGACACGGCGCGCGATTTCGACGATGCCGTCTATTGCGAGAGCCAGGGGCGTGGCTGGCGGCTGCTGGTGGCGATCGCCGACGTGTCGCATTACGTCGAGGCTGGCAGCGCCCTCGATCACGACGCCCGCGAGCGCGGCAATTCGGTGTATTTCCCCCGCCGCGTCATCCCCATGCTGCCGGAGAAACTTTCCAACGGCTTGTGCTCGCTCAACCCGCGGGTCGAGCGCCTGTGCATGGTGGCGGACATGCGCATCTCCGCGCGCGGCGAGATTGACGCATATCGTTTCTATCCGGCGGTGATGTTCTCCCACGCCCGGCTCACTTACGAGCAGGTGGCGGCGGCGCTCTACGACCAGGATGAGGAGGCGCTTGCCGCGCTCGGCGGCCTGCTTCCCCGCCTGCGGGAACTCGACCGTCTGTTTCGCGCCTTGCTCGAAGCGCGCGCGCGGCGCGGCGCGATCGACTTCGAGACCACCGAGACGCGCATGGCGTTCGACGACCAGGGCAAGATCGCGCGCATCGTTCCCGAGACGCGCAATGATGCGCATCGCCTGATCGAGGAATGTATGCTCGCCGCCAACGTCTGCGCCTCGGATTTTCTCCAGAACAACGGCCATCCGGCGCTTTACCGCATCCATGAAGGGCCGACGCCGGAGCGGCTTGAAAAGTTGCGCGGTTTTCTCGCCGAATTCGGCCTGACCCTCGGCGGCGGTGACGAACCGACAGCCAGGGATTACGCGGAACTGCTCGAGAAGACGCGGACGCGCCCCGATGCCCAGCTATTGCAGACGGTGATGCTGCGGTCGTTGCGCCAGGCTGTCTACAGCCCGGACAACGTTGGCCATTTTGGCCTCGCCTATGATGCTTATACTCACTTCACTTCGCCGATCCGCCGTTATCCCGACCTGCTCGTGCATCGCGCCATCAAGGCCGTGCTCACCGGCGGGCATTACACCCCCGGCGACTGGCGCGCGGTCGGCATGGCATGCTCGGCGACCGAGCGCCGCGCCGACGAAGCCACCCGCGACGTGACGGCGTGGCTCAAGTGCTATTACATGCGCGACCGTGTTGGCGAGACGTTTTCCGGCAGTGTTTCGGCGGTGGTGCCTTTTGGCCTGTTCATTGCCCTCGACGATATTTTCATCGAAGGGCTGGTGCACATCTCCGATCTCGGCAGCGATTATTTCCATTTCGACGAGTCCCGCCACGAATTGATGGGCGAGCGTACTCATGTGCGCTACCGGCTCTCCGACCGGGTGCGGGTGCAACTGATCCGCGCCGATCTGGAAACCAGCAAGATCGACTTCCGCCTGTCCGGAGACGAGGCGCCGGAACAGGGAGAACGCGGGAGGAAGCGCCGTGGCTGAACATCATCGCGCCCCGGGCGGAAAGGAGGAGACGACGACACGGACGCCCAGCCGTTTGATCTACGGCTTTCACGCCGTGCTCGGGCGCTTGCGCCGCGACCCGGAATCCATGTTCGAGCTTTATCTTTCCGGCTTGCGCAACGATATGCGGGTGCGCGACGTCCACCGCCTCGCCGAGGCGGCCGGCGTGAAGATGACCCAGGTCGAAGGCGAACGCCTCGACAGCATGGTGGGCACGCGCCGCCATCAGGGCGTGATTGCCCGCGTCGACGCCCGCCAGCGGATGGTGGGACTCGACGATGTGCTGGAATCCCTTGCCGGCCCGGCCCTGTTGCTGGTGCTGGACGGGGTGCAGGATCCGCACAATCTCGGCGCCTGCCTGCGGGTGGCGGATGCGGCGGGCGCGCATGCCGTGATCGCGCCCAAGGATCGCGCCGCCAGCCTCAACGGCGCCGCGATCAAGGTCGCCAGCGGCGCTGCCGACGCCGTGCCGTACATCACCGTGACCAACCTCGCGCGAACGCTGGAGCAGATGAAAAAAGCCGGTGTCTGGGTCGTGGGGACGGCGAGCGAGGCGGAAAAATCCCTTTTCGATATCGAGCAGAAGGGGGCCATCGCCTGGGTGCTGGGGGCCGAGGGCGACGGTCTTCGGCGGCTGACGCGCGCCACGTGTGACGAACTGGCACGCATCCCGATGGCGGGAAGTGTGGAAAGTCTCAATGTGTCGGTCGCCAGCGGTATATGTTTGTTCGAGACCGTCCGCCAGCGCGGCGGGCTTTCCCGGTCGTGACCGGAGAAGGCGGGCGGCCCGCGCGGATGGCATGGAAGGATGGATGCCGGCGGGATGAATCGCCGGATCGTCCCCTGGCTGGATCATGGCAGGGGGGGATTCCCGGTTCGTCGTCCGCCCGGACAGGATCTGATTTGTGATACCGTCATGTTGAAGATATTCAGTCATTATTTTCCGCTGCACGTCGTGCGACGGCTTTGCATCGACTTGTTCTTGCTCGTGGCGGCCGTTGTCGTTTCGGCCGCGTTTCGGCCGCATGCCGGCGAACTGATATGGAAAGACCTGCTCCCGTCGGCGCTGGGGTTTTCCACGGTGATGGTGATCGCCAGCTTCGCGCTCGGCCTGTACCGGCCGGTGGACGAGGACAGCCCGCGCGCCGCGTTCGCGCGCCTCGTACTGGCGGTGCTGTTTTGCCTGCCCACTGGCTACGGCCTGCTGCTGCTCTTGCCGTGGAGCGGTTTTGCCTCGCTGTCGATGCAGATCCAGCTGCTCGTTCTCACGCTGGTGGTGCTGATCTTGCGGGTATCGCTCAACCGCAGCCAGGCTTCGTCGCTGTTTGCGCCCAGGATACTGGTCGTCGGGACGGGCGAGGATGCGCTGGAAGTGCAGCGCATCCTGTTGCATCCGGAGCAGGGGAGGGTGGAGGTGCAAGGCTTCTTTTCTCCCGGAAACAGCGACGAGCAGGTTGTCGATGCGGGAAAGATCGTCTCCTCCGGCAGCCTGACCAACGCGGTCAGCCAGCTGAAGATCGACGAGATCATCGTTGCCGTGCGCGAACGGCGCGGCTCCACCTTGCCCGTGCGCGAACTGCTCGATTGCAAGTTGCTCGGCGTGCGGGTCTTCGATCTGTCCTCGTTCCACGAAAGGGTGCGCCGGCAGGTGCGGCTCGATTCCCTGCGCATGAGCTGGCTGATCTATGGCAGCGGGTTCCAGCAGTCGTTGCGACAGGTGCTCGTCAAGCGCATTTTCGACTTGGCGGTGGGCCTCGCGCTGCTCGTGGCGTGTGCGCCGCTGATGATCGTGATCGCGCTCCTGATCGTGTTCGAGGATCGCGGGCCGGTGTTTTTCCGCCAGGAGCGGGTCGGGCTGGGCGGACAGGTCTTCAGGGTCATCAAGTTCCGCAGCATGCGTCCCGGTGCCGAAAGAAATGGCGGACCGCTCTGGACGGTTTCCAACGACAGCCGGATAACGCGGGTCGGGCGGATCATCCGCCGACTGCGCATCGACGAGTTGCCGCAATTGCTGAATGTGCTCATGGGCGATATGAGCCTGGTCGGGCCGCGCCCGGAACAGCCCTATTTCGTCGACCGCCTGGCGCGCGAAATTCCGTTTTACGGCATACGCCATTGCGTCAAGCCGGGGCTCACCGGCTGGGCCCAGGTACGTTACCAGCACGGCTCCTCGGTCGACGATGCGGTGCAGAAATTGCAGTACGACCTCTATTACGTCAAGAACCACACCCTGGTGCTCGATACGCTCGTCCTGCTCGAAACCGTCCATGTCGTGCTGACGGGCTAGCAGTCTGTCGGTCTTTCCCCCCCAATGCGATAGTCATCGTCACAGATTGCCATCCGCCCCCACGGTACATGGGATCGCAGGGGGCGATGACAATCGCCCCGCCCCCCTTCCCGGTGGATTGCTACGGCGCCGCCAGCCAGCCCCGCGCTTCCGTCTCGTCGTCGAAAACCCGCACTTCCGCGTCGACGAAAAATTGCGATACCCATGCGCTCCATGTTACCCACTGGTCGTCCGTCAGGATGGCGATGCGGCGAAAGTCGTGGGCGTGCCGGCGGGAGTGGCGGATTTCTTCCAAGGCGAGGTCGATGGTGAAGCCGGCCATTTCCCGCAAGTCGAAGAGTAGGTCGATGGGGCCGTCGAACTGGATTTTGTAATCGGCAAGTTCCTCGAATTCGCGGTAGTCGGCAAGGGTGAATTCGCCGAAAACGGTGACGGCAATCAGGCTGCCGCTGTGGTCGAT
>JAIRNL010000114.1 GCA_031258035.1 Azoarcus sp.
ACTTTGGCGCCGAGGGCGGGGTTGACGGGGGAGCCGACTGCGATGCCGCCAGGGCAGACGGAGCAGGCAACGCCGCCTTGGGTGCCGATGAGGACGGTGTTCGAGCCTTGGACGATGAGGCCGTGGGAGACGGCGTCGCCTTGGCGGGCAGCGGGTTTGCCGGGCATGGGGGGCTTCGTGTGTGAAATATGACCGGTTTGTGGGTGGGGGGATTGTGCGGGAGGGATATGAATTGCGCAAGGGGGATGCGCAAACCGAGTGCGGTTCAAGCTGGTTGGTGCATCGGCTTTGATTGCGCCCCTTCCGGCAATTGCCTTGGACAGGACGGGTTCGGCAATGCTTTAATACCGGCTTTCCGTAACGTCCCGGCCCTCTTTTTCCTGCCCCGGCATTTTCGCGCAATGGCTCAGATCGAGCTGGAAGGCATCACACGCACATTTTCCCTGGGCGAAGCCAGGGTACTGGCACTTTCGGCGATCGACGTCACGATCGAGAAGGGCGAATACATCGCCATCATGGGCCCTTCGGGGTCGGGGAAGTCCACTCTGCTCCACTTGCTCGGCATGCTCGATCGCCCCGATGCCGGGTATTACCGGCTCGAAGGGCGCAATGTCACCACGCTTTCCGCCGATGAGTTGGCGGCGGTGCGCTGTCAGCGCATCGGCTTTGTGTTCCAGAGTTTTCACTTGGTGCCCAGGCTCACCGCCGGGGAGAATATCGCGCTGCCGCTCGTGCTCGCCGGCACGCCGCCCGATGTCCGCGCGCGGCGGGTACGGAAGGCGCTCGACAAGGTGGGGCTGGCTTCCCGCGCCGGGCACCGCCCCGATGAGCTTTCCGGCGGGCAGCGCCAGCGCGTGGCCATTGCCCGCGCCATCATCATGAAGCCGGCAATGTTGCTCGCCGACGAGCCCACGGGGAATCTCGACCGCCATACTGGCCAGGAAGTCACCGAGTTGCTGGAAGCCCTCAATGCCGCCGGTACGACATTGATCATCGTCACTCACGATCCGGAAATGGGGCTGCGTGCGCGCCGCAGGTTGATGATGAGGGACGGCATCCTCAACGACGATATGGGCAAGGGCGCGTGAGGCCGGGTTTTCCGCGACGAATCGGCGGCGGGTATCCATGAGATCGAAACGCGCCGGCGGCTCTTCCATGCGCGCGACCGATATTTTGCGTTTCGCCGCGCGCGCCGCGCTCGGTTATCCGTTGCGCACCGCGATGCTGGTGTTGGCGATGGCAATCGGCGTCGCGGCGGTGGTGGCGCTCGCCGCGGTCGGCGACGGTATGCGGCGCTATGTCGTGGGGCAGTTCGCTTCGCTGGGTACCAATCTCGTCATCATGTTGCCGGGACGCACCGAGACCAGCGGGTTTCAGCCAGGCCGCTTCGTCACCAATACGCCGCGCGAGCTGACGCTCGACGATGCCGCCGCGCTCATGCGCTCGCCGCTCGTCCTGCGCGTGGCGCCGTTGTCGGTGGGCAGTTCGGAGGTCGCGGCCAACGGGCGGCTGCGCGACGTGACAGTGCTCGGCACGACCGGCAGTTTCATGGTCATCCGCCGCCTTTCCCTGGCACAGGGACGTTTTCTTCCCGAGGAGGGCTGGCAGCGCGCCGGCGCGGTGGCGGTCATCGGGGCGACTGTCCATCATGAGTTGTTCGACGATGGCGTCGCCGTCGGCCAGACGATCCGCCTGGGCGACCGCCGCCTGCGCGTCGTCGGCGTGATGGCCCCTTCCGGCCAGGGGCTGGATATGAATACGGATGAGCTGGTCATCGTCCCTGTCGCCATGGCGCAGGAGATTTTCAATACCCGTTCTCTTTTCCGCGTCCTGATCGAGACGCGCGGCCGCGATCTCATCGAATCGGCCAGGGAAGATCTGGCGCGCATCATGCAGGCTCGCCACGATGGCGAGCTTGATGTCACGCTGATCGCGCAGGATGCCGTGCTTTCCACTTTCGACAATATCCTCGTCGCGCTCACGATGTCGGTCGCCGGTATCGCCGCGATCAGCTTGGTGGTGGCCGGCATCCTGGTCATGAATGTGATGCTGGTGGCGGTTTCGCAGCGCACCGCCGAAATCGGGCTTCTCAAGGCGCTCGGCGCGGCCGACCGCGATATCGTCCGCATTTTTCTCACCGAGACGGCGCTGCTTTCGTGCTCGGGCGCGCTGCTGGGTTATGGTCTCGGGCAGGCCGCCGCCTGGTTCGTCCGGTTGTACAAGCCGGAATTGCCGGCCTGGCCGCCGGCCTGGGCGGTCGTGGCGGCGCTGGGGATGGCGCTGGGGAGCGGGTTGCTTTTCGGCGTCATGCCGGCGCGGCGGGCGGCGGCGCTCGATCCGATTCTGGCCCTGGCCCGGCATTGAGAACGCGACGATGCGCTGGCACGATTTTTTCCGGTTTGTCTTGTGTTCCCTCTCCGCTTACCGCCTGCGCAGTTTTTTGACGCTGCTCGGCATCGCCGTCGGTATCGCGGCGGTGATCCTGCTCGCTTCGATCGGGGAGAGTTTTCATGATTATGTGCTCGCCCAGTTTTCCAAGTTCGGCAGCAATATCATCAAGATCGTGCCGGGACGGCAGGATGCGCGCGGCGGCATGCCGTCCCTGCCTTCGACCGCCCGCGAGCTGACCCTGGAAGACGCGGAGGCGCTTGCCCGGCTGCCTTTCATCATCCACGTCAGTCCGGTCGTCCAGGGCAATGCCGAAATCCGCGCCAACGGGCGCATGCGCCGCACCGTGGCCATGGGCGTGGGGCCCCAGATGCGCGATATTTATTCTATTGATGTTGCCGCCGGGCGCGTCTTTTCCGAAAGGGAACACCGCGACGCGCACGCGGTGGCGCTGCTCGGCGCGACCCTCAGGAACGAGCTTTTCGGCAATGCCGCCGCGCTCGGCGCCCGCATCGAGATCGGCGGCGAACGCTACCGCGTCATCGGCATCCTGGAGCCGAAGGGACAGCTTCTCGGCGTGGATATCGACGATGTCGCTTACATTCCGACCGGGCGGGCAATGGGTTTGTACAACCGCGGCGGTATCGAGCACATCAAGGTTTCCTACGATATGGCCGCGGGCGTTGCCCGCGTCCTGCCCCTCATCCGCCAGGCGCTCGTCGCCCGCCACGGGCGCGAGGATTTCACTCTCGTGACGCAGGAGGAAATGGTCTCCAGCCTCGACAACATCCTGCGCATCGTCGTTTCCGTCATCTCCGCGCTCGGCGGCATTTCGCTCGCGGTCGGCGCGGTGGGCATCGCCACCATCATGACTATCGCCGTCACCGAGCGCACCAGCGAAATCGGCCTGCTGGTGGCCCTGGGGGCGCGTCGCCGCGCCATCCTCGGCCTTTTCCTCGCCGAGGCGGTGGCGCTGTCCGCGCTCGGCGGGTTGCTGGGGCTGCTCGTGGGTGTCGGACTTGCCCGTCTGGCGGCGCTGTTCGTCCCGTCGCTGCCGGTCAGCACGCCATGGACGTTCGCCCTCGCCGCCGAGGCCGTCGCCATCTTGATCGGGCTGCTTTCCGGCGTCTTGCCGGCGCGGCGCGCGGCGCGGGCAAACGTCATCGACGCCTTGCGCGCCGAGTAATCCGGCTGGTGGGGCGGCTGCTGCTATAATCTGCCGTTTTTCGCAATCCCCGGGAGTGACGACGTGTTGATTTCAAACGCTTATGCTCAGGCCGACGCCGCCGCTGGCCAGAGCGCCGCTGGCGGACTGGCCAGTTTTCTGCCTCTGGTCCTGATGTTCGTGGTGTTGTACTTTCTGATGATCCGCCCGCAGATGAAGCGCGCCAAGGAGCATAAGTCCATGGTCGAGGCGCTCTCCAGGGGCGATGAGGTCGTGACCGGCGGCGGCATCGTCGGCAAGGTCGCCGAGGTGGGTGATAGTTTCGTGCGGGTCGAAATCGCGGCCGATACCGTGATCGCGGTGCAAAAACAAAGCATCGCCACCGTCTTGCCCAAGGGCACGCTGAAAACCCTCTGAATAACCCACGCCCGCCGCCGCCGCCAGGCAGCGCGCGGGCCGCGCGCCGGCCTTGCCGCCGGGCTTCCGACCATGAACCGTTACCCTGTCTGGAAAAACATCCTCATTGCCGTCATTTTGCTGTGGGGTTTGATCTACACCTTGCCGAACTTCTACGGCGAAGCGCCCGCCGTGCAGGTTTCGAGCGCCAAGGCCACGCTGGATCTCGATCCCGCCGCCGTCAACGCGCGCATCGCCGAAGTGCTCCAGGCGGCGGGGATCGAGCATCGCGGCATTTTTGCCGA
>JAIRNL010000144.1 GCA_031258035.1 Azoarcus sp.
CTCAGACATAGACGACGCCAATGATTTCGTATTCGCGCGTGCCGCCGGGGGCGTCCACCTCGGCGACGTCGCCGGCGTATTTGCCGATCAGGGCGCGGGCAACCGGGGAGTTGACGGAAATCTTGCCCGCTTTGATGTCGGCTTCGTCGTCGCCGACGATCTGGTAGGTCACGCTCCTGCCGGAGTCCATGTCTTCCAGCGTCACCGTGGCGCCGAAGACGCAGCGCCCGTCCGCGTCGAGCAGTCCGGGGTCGATGATCTGGGCGTTGCCGAGTTTGTTTTCGACTTCGAGGATGCGGCCTTCGATGAAACCCTGGCGTTCCTTGGCCGCGTCGTATTCGGCGTTTTCGGAAAGGTCGCCGTGCGAGCGCGCTTCCGCGATGGCGGCAATGATGCCGGGACGCTCGACGGTCTTGAGGCGGTGCAGTTCGGCGCGCAGGGCTTCGGCGCCGGCAATGGTCAGGGGGGTCTTGTTCATGGGTTCCGGTTCAGTTTCGCGTGGAGTTCTTGTAGGGCATAGACTTCGAGTCCGTCCAGGTGGCGCATGCCCATGCACGCCGCCCGCGCGCCTTCGATGGTGGTGAAGACGGTGACTTTGGCAGCCAGCGCGCTGGTACGGATGGAGCGCGAGTCGGCCACCGCCTGGCGTTTGCCTTCGACGGTGTTGATGACGAGGGCGATTTCTTCGTTCTTGATCATGTCGACGATGTGGGGACGGCCTTCGTTGACTTTGTTGACGACGGTCACGGGCAGCCCGGCGGCTTCGATGAGCGCGCCAGTGCCGCGCGTAGCGACGAGCGAGAAGCCCAGTTCGTGCAGGTCGCGGGCGATTTCGACCGCCGCGAGGCGGTCGGCGCGTTTGACGCTGATGAAGACCTTGCCCGAGGCGGGCAGGCGCACGCCGGCGCCAAGCTGGCTTTTGACGAAGGCTTCGGGGAAGCTCTTTCCCACGCCCATGACTTCGCCGGTCGATTTCATTTCCGGGCCGAGGATGGTGTCGACGCCGGGGAATTTGACGAAGGGGAAGACGGCTTCTTTCACGGAGAAGTAAGGCGGGACGATTTCGCCGGTCACGCCCTGGCTTCGCAGGCGCTGCCCGGCCATGCAGCGCGCGGCGATTTTGGCCAGCGGCAGGGAGCAGGCCTTGGAGACGAAGGGGACGGTGCGCGAGGCGCGCGGGTTGACTTCGAGGACGTAGACGGTGGCGGTCTCGCCTTCGCCCTGGATGGCGAACTGGACGTTCATGAGGCCGCGGACGTCGAGCGCGCGCGCCATGGCCTTGGTCTGGCGGCGCAGTTCGTCTTGCAGGGCGGGCGCGAGGGTGTAGGGCGGCAGCGAGCAGGCGGAGTCGCCCGAGTGGACGCCGGCTTGTTCGATGTGCTCCATGATGCCGCCGATGATGATTTCTTCGCCGTCGGAGAGGGCGTCGACGTCGACTTCGGTGGCGTCGTCGAGGAAGCGGTCGAGCAGTACCGGCGATTCGTTCGAGACTTTGACGGCTTCGCGCATGTAGCGTTCGAGGTCTTTTTGTTCGTGCACGATTTCCATGGCCCGGCCGCCGAGTACGTAGGAGGGGCGAACGACGAGCGGGTAGCCGATTTCGGCGGCCAGGCGCACGGCGGCCTCGGGGGTGCGCGCGGTGCGGTTGGGCGGCTGGCGCAGGCCGAGGTCGTCGAGGAGTTTCTGGAAGCGTTCGCGGTCTTCGGCGGCGTCGATCATGTCCGGGCTGGTGCCGATGATGGGGACGCCGTTTTCTTCGAGGGCGCGCGCGCGCTTGAGGGGGGTCTGGCCGCCAAATTGGACGATGACGCCGTCGGGTTGTTCGACGTGGACGATTTCGAGGATGTCTTCGAGGGTGATGGGCTCGAAGTAGAGGCGATCGGAGGTGTCGTAGTCGGTGGAGACGGTTTCCGGGTTGCAGTTGACCATGATGGTCTCGAAGCCGTCTTCCCGCAGCGCCAGCGCGGCATGGACGCAGCAGTAGTCGAATTCGATGCCCTGGCCGATGCGGTTCGGCCCGCCGCCGAGCACCATGATTTTCTTGCGGGCGCTCGGGCGCGCTTCGCATTCTTCTTCGTAGGTGGAATACATGTAGGCGGTGGAGGTGGCGAATTCGGCGGCGCAGGTGTCGACGCGTTTGAAGACGGGGCGGACGCCGAGGGCGTGGCGCGCCAGGCGCACGGCGGTCTCGTCGCTGTTGAGCAGTCTGGCCAGGCGGCGGTCGGAGAAGCCTTTTTTCTTGAGGGCGCGCATTTCCACGGCGCAGAGCGCCTTGAGCGAGCGGCCGCCGAGGGCTTTTTCGCTGGCGACGATGTCTTCGATCTGGGCGAGGAACCAGGGGTCGATGCGGGTGAGCTGGAAGACTCTGTCCAGGCTGTAGCCTTCGCGGAAGGCTTGCCCCACGTACCAGATGCGCCGCGCGCCGGGGTTGGCGAGTTCGTGTTCGAGGTCTTCGGTATCGGTTTCGACTTCGTCCAGTCCGTAGACGCCGACTTCCAGGCCGCGCAGGGCTTTCTGGAAGGATTCCTGGAAGGTGCGCCCGATGGCCATGACTTCGCCCACCGATTTCATCTGGGTGGTGAGGCGGTCGTTGGCCTGGGGGAATTTCTCGAAGGCGAAGCGCGGCACTTTGGTGACGACGTAGTCGATGGAAGGCTCGAACGCGGCGGGGGTGGCGCCGCCGGTGATGTCGTTGGCCAGCTCGTCGAGGGTGTAGCCCACAGCGAGTTTGGCCGCGATCTTGGCGATGGGAAAACCCGTGGCCTTGGAAGCCAGCGCGGAGGAGCGCGATACGCGCGGGTTCATTTCGATGACGATCATGCGCCCGTCTTCGGGGTTGATGGCGAACTGCACGTTGGAGCCGCCGGTGTCGACGCCGATTTCGCGCAGTACCGCGATCGAGGCGTTGCGCAGGATCTGGTATTCCTTGTCGGTGAGGGTCTGCGCCGGGGCGACGGTGATGGAGTCGCCCGTGTGGACGCCCATGGGGTCGAGGTTTTCGATGGAGCAGATGATGATGCAGTTGTCGTGCCTGTCGCGCACGACTTCCATCTCGAACTCTTTCCAGCCCAGGAGGGATTCTTCGATCAGGAGTTCGTTGGTTGGGCTGGCTTCCAGGCCGCGCTTGCAGATTTCGTGGAATTCCTCGGTGTTGTAGGCGATGCCGCCACCGGTGCCGCCGAGGGTGAAGCTGGGGCGGATGATGACGGGAAAGCCGATGCCGCCTTGCACCTGCACGGCTTCTTCCATACTGTGCGCGATGCCCGAGCGCGCCGAGCCCAGGCCGATGCGGGTCATGGCGTCCTTGAATTTCAGGCGGTCTTCGGCTTTGTCGATGGCTTGTTTCGAGGCGCCGATCAGTTCGACGCCGTATTTTTCCAGTACGCCGTGCCGAGCCAGGTCGAGCGCGCAGTTGAGCGCCGTCTGCCCGCCCATCGTCGGCAGGATGGCGTCGGGGCGCTCTTTTTCGATGATGCGTTCGAGCACCGGCCAGGTGATCGGCTCGATGTAGGTGAGATCGGCGCTGTCCGGATCGGTCATGATCGTCGCCGGGTTGGAGTTGACCAGCACGACGCGATAGCCTTCTTCGCGCAGGGCCTTGCACGCCTGCGCGCCGGAGTAGTCGAATTCGCACGCCTGCCCGATGATGATCGGGCCGGCGCCGATGATCAGGATGGTATGGATGTC
>JAIRNL010000156.1 GCA_031258035.1 Azoarcus sp.
TGTACTGGGTGGTCAATAATGTCCTCTCCATCGCCCAGCAGTGGCAAATCACCCGCATGATCGAGCAGGGCGGCAAAAAAGCCCCCAATGCCGCCAACGATCCCAAGGCCTGATCCGGCGATCCCTGAAAACCGCCGAGAGACTCGCGTGTCCCGGCGGTTTCTCACATGCGCGCATAGTCCAACCGTCCAGTCCGTCCGGACGGGCTGATATGATAGATACCACCTGCCCAATCCGGGCCGTGCGGAAAGGTACTTTCATGAACAAGCGTTTCCATTCCCTCATCGTTCTGTGGATGATCGGTGCCGCCCTGTTGCTCACCGGTTGCGGGAGGGAATTGCAGCAACGGCATGCTTTCATCGGCTTTTTGCAGAAGGAAGTCATTCCACGCAATAGCGGCCTCATCATTCCCACCAAGACGATGCGCAAGAAATTTGGCGAATACGCGCCACACTCCGATGTAATCGTCGATTTCAATGCCACCATGCACGAAATAGTGGGCAAGCCGCTGGACAGACTGCAACGCGATTTTGCCGAAGCCATGAAACCCGAAGCAGGCGTCAAGGAGCGCAAGGCCGCCACCACAAAATACATGGCCTCCCTTGCGGAAATCGGGCAGGCGCTCGATACGGAACTCGCTCTTACCGAAGAAAAGATTGCCGCCCTGCAACAGCCCAACGAATTGAAAGCTGTTTTCACCCAGGCTGTCGACAAGCATGTGCGTCTTCCAGCCCATACGCTCAAGTCCATGGTTCCCGCAACAAACGAAATGTTGAAAAAGAACCTGGCTTTGCTGGATTTCGTTCTCGCCAACAAAGGCAAAATCCTCATCAAGGACGGCATGATCCAGGTCACGGATCAATCAACGCTTTCCCGCCTCAACCAGATGCAAGCTGATATTGCCAAAACGGCACAGGCCATTCAGGCGCAACACAACGCATTTATCCAGCAGGCGTCCAGAAAATAAAAGGCGAGGCTGCCTGCATGACAGACTCGCCCCAGTGTTTCACGTGAAACACATTGGCCGTATTTCTCTTTCCACAGCGCTGCGCTTTTATCCATACACCAAGCTGCGAACAACCAGCTACCGCGGTCGATACGCGGCAGCCCTTTCTCCTGCATACTGTTTCACGTGAAACACATCTCCCGGAAATCGCCCACATCCATGAAACAGTGCCGGCAAGCGACTGCGCCTCTCCCGCCGTTGCCGCCGGACAGCCTTGCCCATGCCCTGTTTCACGCGGCTCAACTGGTTGCCGCGGTGATCGAAGGCAGCAATCTCACGACCCGGTATGAATCCTTGCTCCGGGAGAACCCAACCTGGGCGGATGGCGTTCGGGGCGCGATCCGGGATCTGGCTTGGAATACATTGCGCGACTACGGTCGCGGCGATGTCACGCTCGCGCATTTCCTGGACAAACCGCTCCCCATCCCCATCCATGCCTTGCTACTGGTGGCACTGTATCGCCTCGAACAGCGTCCGGCACATGCGCACACCCTGGTAGATCAAGCGGTAGAAGCTGCCGCCCGCCAAGCAGTGGGACTCAAGGGCGTGGTCAATGGCGTACTGCGTAACGTCCTGCGACAAAGCACCCGCTTGTCGGAATGGCGGGCGGCAAATCCCGTCGCGCGTTACGCCCATCCCGAATGGTGGATAGCACGCCTCCGGCGTCAGCATGAAAACGATTGGGAAGCCATCCTGGCTGCTGGCAACCTGCATCCGCCCATGAGTCTGCGCGTCAATCGCCGCCGGGCCACGCTCGACGGCTATCTATCCGAGTTGGCTTCCGCCGGCATTGGCGCGCGACGACTTGCCAACGATGCCTTATTGCTCGAACACCCGTTGTCCGTAACGAAATTACCCGGTTTCGGCGAGGGCAGGGTATCGGTACAGGATGCGGGAGCGCAATGGGCCGCCCTCTGGCTGGGCGCGCGCGACGGCGAGCGGGTGCTCGACGCCTGCGCCGCCCCCGGCGGCAAGAGCGCGCACCTGCTGGAACTCGCCGATATTGAACTGACCGCACTGGAGCTGGACCCCGGCCGCGCCGGACGCATACGCACCAACCTGACCCGGCTTGGTCTCGACGCCGAGGTCCAGGTCGCCGACTGCCGCGACCTGGACGCCTGGTGGGATGGACAACCATTCGACCGCATCCTTGCCGATGTCCCCTGCTCGGCCTCCGGCGTCGTCCGTCGCCACCCCGATGTCAAGTGGCTGCGCCGGGAAAGCGACATTGCCGCCTTTGTTGCGCAACAGGCGGCCATCGTTGATACGCTTTGGCATACCCTTGCATTTGGTGGCACAATGCTTTATGTCACTTGCTCTGTCTTTGAAGACGAAAACCGTTGCCAGATCAAGCGTTTCCTTGCTCGCCACCCGGACGCCGAGTTATCCGGGCCACCGACTCATCGGATACATCCCATGTTACCGACGACCGACCATGACGGCTTCTACTACGCATGCCTGCGCAAAAACCCCGGGCATGGCTGAGTGCTTGCGCCGCCTGCTGCTGCTCGTCGCGCTCCTGGCTTTCATTCCCGCGCATGCCGATGACGATGCCCGCGTCGCCTATGCCGAAATCGTCACCGCCGAGGACGGCAACTACGTCCTCAACGCCGATTTCACCTTCGACATCAACCCGAAGCTCACCGATGCCCTGGCTCACGGGCTGGCCCTGCACTTCGTTGCCGAATTGCGGGTAGAGCGGCCACGCTGGTACTGGTTCGACAAGACCGTCGCCCACCGTCGCGTCGAATACCGCCTTGCCTACCATGCCATTACCCGTAGCTACCGGCTTACCATCGGCAGCCTGCACTGGAGCTTCGAGCAACTGAAAGACGCCGTGCATGCCATGCAGCGCCTCCGCAACTGGCACGTCGCGCCCGCGGCCGCATTTTTGCCCGGCGTCCGCCACGAAGCCGAACTGCGCTTCTTCCACGATACCTCCCAGCTCCCCAAACTTTTCCAGCTCTCCGCCGTGGCCAATGGCAACTGGGAAGTCGATACCGACTGGCTGGAATGGATCTTCCTGCCCGGCGCGGCGGTCTCGCAATGAAAAACGTCGCCGTCGGCATCACCGCCATCCTGGTCGCCGTCTCGCTTTATCTGTTGGCTTCAGCCAGCGCCAACACCGACCTCTTCAGCCGTTCCTACCCTTACCTGCTTGCCGTAAACGGCGTATTCGCCGTGGCCCTGGCGGCAATGGTCACCTACCAGTTGATACGACTGCGACGCGAATACCATGCCCGCCGTTTCGGGTCGCGGCTCAAGCTCCGCATGGTGGCGATGTTCTCCCTGATGGCACTGTTGCCAGGGCTGGCCGTCTACGCGGTATCGTTGCAATTCGTCGTGCGCAGCATCGAATCCTGGTTCGACGTGCGGGTCGACTCCGCGCTTGAAGGCGGCCTTGCGCTCGGCCAGAATGCGCTTGATTATCTTGTCGATCAACTCAAGGACAAAGCCGCCGCCATGGCGCTGGATATCGAAAGCCGGGACGAAATATCGCCGTCGCAGATCAACCGCCTGCGCGAATGGGCAGGAGTCGGCAGCATTACCGTGCTCGGCCTGAACGGCCAGGTGCAGGCGACCGCGATCGACGGCGGCCTCGCCCGCCTGCTCCCGGATACACCGCCGCTCCAGCAATTGCGGCAGGCATACCAGAACCGCGGCCTCAGCATGGTCGAAAGCGGCCCCAGCGAGCGACTCATCATCCGCGTCCTGGTTCCGCTCGAAAGGCGCAGGCTCGCCGACGAACCCCGCCTGCTGCAACTGACCCAACCCGTTCCCGAAACCTTCGGCAAACATGCCGAAGCCGTGCAGGAAGCCTACCGCGACTACCAGCAACTTACCCTGGGCCGTACCGACCTCAAGCGCATATACACGCTGACGCTCACCCTCACCATGCTGCTGGCGCTGCTGACCGCCATTGCGGCCGCCTTCATCCTCGCGCGCCGCCTCGCCGCGCCATTGCGGATTCTCGCCGAAGGCACCCAGGCCGTCGCCCAGGGCGACTTCAGCCCCCGGCGCGCCCTGCCCGCCCGCGACGAACTGGGCATCTTGACGCAGTCCTTCAACCAGATGACCCGCCAGCTCGAAGAAGCGCGCGCGCAGACCGACGCGAGCCGCGCCGACGTCGAGTCCGCCCGCGCCTATCTCGAAAGCGTGCTCGCCAATCTCTCGACCGGCGTCCTGGCTTTCACGCCCGATGGCGCCCTGCGCGCCGCCAACCGCGGCGCGCTCGACATCCTCGGCGACGACCTCACCGGCTTCGAAGAGATCGTGCTTGCCGACTGGCCGCGCCACACGATTTTGCGCGACGCGCTGCTCGCTGGCTTTGCCGCACACGAGAACGACTGGCAAACCGAAATCGAGATTCCTCACCCCCACCACACGCCGCTCACCCTGCTCGTCCATGGCTCGCGTCTTCCCGAAAACACCGATGGCGGCCTGATCGTGGTCTTCGACGACATCTCCCGCCTCATCGAAGCGCAACGCACCGCCGCCTGGGCCGAAGTCGCCAGACGCCTCGCGCATGAAGTCAAGAACCCCCTGACCCCGATACAACTCTCCGCCGAGCGGCTCGCCGTCAAACTCTCAGCCCAACTCGACGACGCCGGCAAACAGATGCTCAAACGCGCCACCACGACCATCGTCAACCAGGTGGAAGCCGTCAAGAACATGGTCAATGCTTTCCGCGACTACGCTCGCCTGCCCGTGCCCACGCTTGCGCCGCTCGACCTGGGCGCCCTCATGCGCGAAATCCTCGTCCTTTACGAAAGCACGCCGGCGAAAATCGAACTGCAACTCTCCGATGATCTGCCGCGTGTGCTGGGCGACGCATCCCAAATCCGGCAAGTCATCCACAATATGCTGCAAAATGCGCAGGAGGCGCTGGCTGAGCGCGACGGCAACGGTGACGGCAAAATCGTCCTTGCCGCGCGCGCGGACGGCGATGATGTGCTACTGTCATGTATTGACAACGGCGCCGCCTTTCCAACGGAAGTGCTTGCACACGCATTCGAGCCTTATTTCACGACCAAAGCCAAAGGGACTGGCCTGGGCTTGGCCATCATCAAGAAAATTGTCACCGAACACGGCGGCGAAATAAAAATCGCCAACCGGGATAGCGGTGGCGCGGAGCTACGTATCCGCTTGCGAACTGTCACGACACCAACGGCAAACACTGAAGATGGCAAAACTACTCATTGTTGACGACGAAATCGGCATCCGCGAATTGCTCTCCGAAATCCTGCGCGATGAAGGTCACGACGTAATCC
>JAIRNL010000183.1 GCA_031258035.1 Azoarcus sp.
GCCAGCCCAGGGCGCGGTAGCAATCGAGCGCCGGATGCAGCATCCGGGTGGGGCGCGCGATGTGCCGCCAGACCAGCATGTTCCGCTCGTCGGTCAGGCGGGCGATCCTGCCCGGAAACCCTTGCGCGAAGCGTCGTTCGACGGCGGAGAGCGCGAGCGGGCGCAAACGTTGCCCCAGCCAGGTGGCGGGCCATTCCACCGTGCTGTCCGCCGCCGGTGGCGCGGCGGTGCGCGCGGGGCGGGCGCCTCGGAGATCGGCGGCGTGCCAGAGCGCGCAGGCGGGTAGCAGCAGGGCAGCCAGCAACTTGAGCGTCCGGAGGCGGGAAGACAACGACGCCATGCCGCTGGTTTCCCCTGCCGGGGTTCGGGCCGATGCTGGCTCGGCGCGGACTTGCATCAGGCGAAAAACGAGCGCGCAGACGGCGGCGAGCGTGAAAAGTCCGATGCCCTCGTGCAGCCACGCGGCGACGGGTTTGCCGTCCGCTTGCAGGGCGACCAGCGCGGTGTTGCGCAGCACGTTGCCGGCAAGCGCCAGCGCGCCGACCGCGGGCAGGCGACAGAGGAAGCGGCGGTTGTCGCAGCCGCCGGACAGGGCGGCGACGCAGGCGGTGAAATAGCTGAACCAGACGAGTTGCACGCCGGAGCAGGCGGCATCGACCAGCACCAGTTGCCCGTCTATTCGCAGGGCCACGCCGTCACGTTCGACATGGTGCCCGGCAAGGAGCAGCCAGCGGGAGAATTCGGCGACCAGCAGGCGCAAGGGGTAGCCTGCGTAGAATTGCAGCGAGGCCATGAGCGGCAGCGACAAGACAGCCAGCCAGAGCACGGGGGCGCTGGCGACGATGCCTGGGAAGAGGGACAGCATCCCCGCCGCGAAGCCTGACAGCGCCAGCAGGGCCGAGAAGAGCGGCGGCAGCGCCAGCCAGGTTGCGCTTGCCAGCGCGACCAGCAGCAGCGCGCCGCCAAACCACGCCGGGTGTGGCGCGCGGCGCAGGTGGCGGCGCTGAAGCCAGCCGGTGAAAGCCAGCGCAGCCAGCGCCACGACGCCGAGCGGGTCGTCCGAACCGTCGCACAGACGCCGCGCCATCCACAGGATGTGCGGCCATATGGCCACGCCCAGCAGAGCCAGCCAGACCGCCGGGGGAAGGCGGTCGAGCCGGCGCGCGAGGCGTTCGAGGGCGGGGGGCTTCATGGTTTCGCGCGTCTGCCGCGTGCCGGCTTACAGGGTGAAGTGGCGGCGGCGCTGCCGGGACAGGCGGCGCGCGACCATAGCCAGCATGGAAAGCGTGACGAGCAGCGCGCCCATCGTTTTCGGCTCGGGCGTGCCGGGGACGTAAGTGCCGCTGACAGCCAGATTGCTGACGCCCCGCGGCATCGGCAGCGGCTGCTCGATGGTCGGCGTGGACGCCGGATGCGGGTTGCGGAGATGCTCGTCGACCGCGACGAAACTTGTGTATTGGGTGAGCAGGCTGTATTCGAGGCCGAGCGCCGTGATGGCCTCGCGCTGGGCGCCGTCGCCCATCAGGTTTTCCTGGTCGGAAAGATCGGCGATGCGCTGCCGCGCCCACAGGCGGCGCAGCGCGGCGAACCGCTCCGTGTTTTCGCCCAGGGCTTCGAGCAGCGGCAGCGCCTGCCGGTAGTCGCCGTCCGCGCGCCGGCCTTCCACGACCAGTTGCTTTGGCCCCTCGCCTTTGCCGTCGCGCCATTTGCCGAACAGGACGACAGGCCGTTCGGCGAGCACGTCGGGCACGGCTTGCGGCACGACATCCCAGGTTTCCACGCCCTCGAAGTTCGCGCGCACGCTGGTGAGCACGGGCGAGGCGATCATGCGGCGGAAACGCGCCGCCTGCGCCGGGGCCTCTTCGGGATCGGTGATGACGAAAGGCTCGCCCATGCCGGCGCGAGCCAGCCCTTCGATGAGGAGCCGGTTGACCGAAGCGCCGATACCGAAGGCGAAGAGGTTGGCCTGTCCCAGGTTGTCGCGCACGAGCTTGAAGGCTTCGCTTTCCACCGTCACGTAGCCGTCGGTGATGACCACGATGCTGCGGGAGACATCCGCCGGTTTTTCCTGCGCATAGACCCGGCGCAGGGCCGGGATCAGTTCCGTGCCGCCGCCGCCGGCACGGCGGTCGATGAGTTGGAGGGCGCGCTCGATGTTCTCTTTCGTCGCCGGGACGGATTGCGCGCGCAGGAATTCGCTGCTGCCCGCGAACAGCAGCACGTTGAACGTGTCGCCCGGACGCAGGCCGCCGATCAGCTCGCGCAGCAGGGTCTTGGCGGTATCGAGCGCAAAGCCGTGCATGGAGCCGGAAGTATCCAGCACGAAAGTGTAGTCGCGCGGCACGATGACGCGCGCCGGCGCGGCCCTGGGCGGCTCCACCATGGCCAGGAAGAAGTTTTCCGCCCCGTCCCGTCCGCGCATGAGCATGACGCCGGATTCGACCGCATCCCCGGCAAGGCGGTAGTCGAGGATGAAATCGCGGTTGCCGGCGGCCTGTCGCGCCGATGCGGCGAGATCTATTTCGGCGCGCCGCCCGTCGGGCCGGCGCAGTTCGATTCCGTGCGAGGACGAAGCGATGTCCTTGATCGAGATGGGCGTGTCGAGTCGCAGACGGATGTCGAACCGCGCCGCGGAATCCACGGTCGCGGGCAGGGTCGGCTGCGCCGCCCAGCCGTTGCCGTCCGGGCCGGGGCGGGGAGGGGCGTAGCGCGGCCCGACCACGGCGGGGAATACGAAGCGGTAGCGCCCGTCCTCCGCGCGCAACGATTCGGTGTAGTGCAACGCGACCCGCACCTCGTCGCCGGGCATGATGTTGGCGACATTCATCTGGAACACATTGGGTCGGTGCTGTTCCAGCAGCGCGGCGGTATTGCCCGCGCTTTTCGCCTGTTCGTATTCCTGCTTCGCCCGCGCCTTTTCGCGGATCCGCGCTTCGATCAGCCGATCAGCCAGCCGCACCTCCAGCGCATGCACGGCGGCGCGCGTCGAGCCGGGAAAGACGTATTTCGCCTCGATCGGGCGCGCGCCTTCGTTTTTATAGACCTGCGTCACCTTCACCTCGGCGATCACTCCGGCGATTCGTACTTCCACGTCGGTCGATTTGAGCGGCAGGGCATCGAGGGCGGCGTCGCTGTCGGGCAGGTAAAAATAAGGGCTTGCCACCCTGTCCGCGCCGTCGGGCGCATCCGCGGGCCGCGCCTGCGATGACGGCGCGAACAGCACAGCCAGCGCCATGAAGCAGGAAGACGTCACATAACATCCGGCGGACAGGCATTTTTTCAGCGTCCCGGGCATCTCCGGAAGCGGGGATGCGGCCACGGCGGGCGCCGGTTCCGCCGCCAGACGTTCGCCGATCTGTTGAGCCAGCAGCGCCAGGGCATCTCGTACCATTTTGGTTCTCCTGTGGAAAAGGCGAAACCATCATGGGCGCGGCGTGTGAACGGCGCGGGAAGAGGAAATGGCGCGGGTGTGAAGCGGGGGTGAACCGCGCGCGACGCCTTCCATGAAAAAGCCTCCCCCGGCGGAGGGCCGGGGGAGGCTTTTGCGTCGATCGTGCGCGGGTTGGCTATTTCCTGATGATCTCGCGCCAGGAAATCCGGCCCTTGATGCATTCGGCACCCTCTTTTTTGCAGTCTTTGCCCTTGCTGCCGTCGTCTACGGCGGTGCGCGCCGTGTTTCCGCTTGAACCGCCATAAATGCCGTAAGTACCGTCCGCGGGAAGCTCTCCTGGCATGCCGAAGGAGGCGTCGGGCCGGAATCCGGCGGGGACGCGGCCCTTGCTCGTCTTGTCGTTGCCGTCTACCTTGCCGTCGGCGTTGATGTCGAAGAAGGGCGAGCTGAGTTCGGCGCCAGTGAAGGGGTCGATGATCTGATACCATCCGCCCCCGCCTCTCTCGCAGGGGTCGCTCGTGGGAACGATGACAGGCACTTCAAGCACCATGCCGTTCGCGCCGCCAGCGACGGTGCGCGAGGCGCTGACGATCCGCGCGCCGGGTTCGGCGGTGAGATTGAAGTCGATGAACCAGCCGCGCTTGCCGTCCATGTCACCAGCCTTCGCCTGCTCGACGAGGACCAGACCCACGTTCGTGCCATCCGACAGGGTGCCTTTGTCGCCGGGGAAGCTGATACTGCGTTGGCGCAAGTTGGCGCGGGTGGAAGTGGGCAGGGCGTTCCCGTCGATCAGGCCGTACAGGCTCTGTATCGACAGGTTGCTTTTATCGGCGTTTTGCAGGTATTGGCCTGTGCCGAAAATGACGTAGGTCGCGCCGGTGTCGGGATGATGCACGGCCAATGGCTGGGCGGTGATCGGTTGCGTCTGGTTGGCGGCATTTTTGGCGGTAAACATGGCCTGCGCCGCGCCGCCGAAAGAAACCTTCCATATCCCGCCGGCTTCGGCGAATCGCCACAGATTGCCTTTCAGGTCGCCGGCGTAGATCACATCGGCCGACGTGAGTATGCCGTCCCCGTCGTGGTCGAACGCAAAGGGGGTGGAAAGGCCGTTGTCGCCCGCGGCGGGGGTGTCGACCTTGTGGAGCACCTCGCCGTTGGTGACGTCGATGATGTAGAGCGACGCCTTGCCCTGGCAACTGTTATAGCCGTTGCCGACGATGGCGACGGTATGGCCGCTGGCGAGCCTGGCGACGACCGGCTTGCCGATGACGATGCCCAGATCGTCCAGGATGCCGGCGTTGTTGCCGCTGCCGCATTGCGCGGAGCTTGCGCGGCCATTGAGTTCCCAGAGCACGTCGTCCTTCGAGAAAGCCGCCGGTTGGGTGACGCGCAGGCCGTAGAGCCCTTTGCCACCCCGACCGAGCGCGCCGGTCAGGTAACGCTGGTTGGCGGCCTCCGCGATCACGACCTCGCCGTCCACGTAGTACTCATGGTTGTAGTCGATGTCCGCCAGCCTGGAGAGTCTGGGGAAGAGGGCGGAAGGAATGTAGGCGAAACGTTCCGCGCCGGTGGCGGCGTCGAATGCGTGCAACATGCCGTCGTTGGCGCCGAGGTAGAGGGTCGCGGTTGCCTTGTCGTAGACCATGCCGTTGTTCGGGCTGTCGCCCAGCGGGCTGCGCGTGGCATCGGCGCGATAGCGGTTGCGGAAAGCGCCGCCGTTCGCGTTTTCCCTGGCGCTGCTGCCGCGGAGGTAATCGAGGACATCCCGGCCGTGCGCGACGCTGTCGCCTTCTTGCAGGTCGAGCTTTTGCTGTGCGTTCAGGGAGGACCATTCGAATTCGATCCCGGTGCTGCCGACGCCGCTGGTTTCATTGCTGCGCGTGAAGATCTTGCGCTCGCTGGCTGGCTGCATGGCGTCCGACGCTTTCCAGACGACGTTGCCTGCGCCACTGAGATTCTCGCCGCTGATGGCGTTGAGCTCGGAGGCGCTGAGTTCGCCGCTCCAGTTCTCGGTTTTGTATGTCATCTTGAAGAGCAGGGCCTCGGAAGTGCCCTGGGCGCCCGGGATTTCCGCATTCGAGGCGATTTTCCCGGAACTTGCGACGATATCGGAGATGGCGTCGATGATGCTTTGCATGTCGCGGACGAACTCGTCCGGATCGGCCGCGGAAAAGAAATCGCCATGGCCGTTTACGCCGGCATGGAGCAGGTCGTCGATCTGGTAACTTGCGCCGTTGGGCCAGGTGAATCCCGGTTTCGTCCGGGTATCGGCCGCGAGAAAGGCCGCGTCCTTGTTGGCGATGCTTGCCGCGACGCCCAGCCCGATCGTATAAGTGGTCATGTGTTGCCACCAGGCCGGGTCGCGTGTCGTCCCGACGACTTTGTTGTTGCTGTGGTCGGGGAGCAGATCCTTGGCCCAGTAATACCATGCGACATCAGCCAGCGTATTGCTGTAACTGTCCCTGAAAGGCTCTCTGCTCAAATCGGGGGCGGAACCGTCCGGTTTTTTGGGGGGCGTAAATGATGTTGCCGCTGCCTGGCCATCATGGTTGCCGGTTGCCATGGAAGCCATCGCATCGTTCCAATATCCGTCGGTCATCAGGATGGAAAAACTTTTCCGGCAGCCGGCCGCGCCTGTTCCCGTGCCGTTTGCCGGGTTGTCCGCCCAGGGGCCGATCGCGTTGGAAGGGCGGTCGTAATACTGTCCCGCATCATCCAGCGCGCGTCGCAGCGGCGTATTGCCAGACGGGACGACAGTGTAGAGCCATGTCAAAAATTCTTTTTTGCGCGCGTCCGTAAAAGGCCGCACGCCCTGTTCGATAGTGGAAACACTTTTTCCATCTATGGAAATTTTGGTGCTTTTATTGATTTTTCCCCATCCTACCCGGATATTGCTGCCAAATTTGACAAAAGCGCGGGAAATACCCGCCCGTGCCGCCAGGTTGCGGGTTCGGTAATAGGAATACCAATTGGCAAAATTCTGCTTTTGCTCGGGCGTCGTCATATAGACAGGCCCCGTGCAATTGCCTTTCCATCCCGAAGGGCAATCGTAGTAATGCGCGGCGGTTCCTGTTTTCTGATGTGACAGGTATTCGCCGGGC
>JAIRNL010000201.1 GCA_031258035.1 Azoarcus sp.
GGAGCAGGGGTAGCCATCAGATCAATACCTCAGTTGGTTCGGTAAATTCATCGTGGGGAGGTCGGGGTTATGCCACAAATCAGGATTTCCCTGGTTCGACATATCCATGTTCATTCGCCATTTCCACGCCCGGAGGGCTTCGAGCAGGTGATCGAGATGGCCTTTATTTTTCTTTGAGAAATCTCCGCTGCTCATCGTTTTACCCGCATGGATTTCCTGGGAAAAGGGTGGCGCGGTCGAGTTTTTCGCCTGCGAACTCAAAGAAAAGCGTCATCTCGTAAAGCCAGATGTCGACATTCTCCGTATCTTCGTAATCGTAGGTGCCGGCATTCAAATACACCGCAAAAGTCATCCGATCTTTTGAATTGGGGGCAACGTTACCATGCCGGACGCTTCGGGGAAACATGTCCCGGAATTCGGCCAAGGTCATTCCGCCACGAATTGCCCTTCCATCCACCAGCAATACATCCCGTGAGCGCGACAGGTTCCAACTCGCCGTGTGCAATATGGCTTTTACAGGAGACTTCCAGTAATTTTTGCCACCTTTTTGAAAGAGCGCATTCAAATCGGTTTCGGGATTGTTCTTGAAATAAAAAAGCAAGCTGAGGTCCCGTTCTGGAGTGTTAAACTCTATTGTATAGCCCAAGAAAGTCGGGCATTCAAAGTATTTCTCTATTTCCCCCGCTTTTGTGAAATCTCCAAAAGCGATTTGCCATTCCTCCATGGTAAATGTTCTGAACTCGGCGGCCTGTACAATTTTCAGGCCATTTACCGTCACATTGCGGGCGATGTCGATCCCCTGTGCCCATGCATGAACGACAAATAGACATATTCCAAGGAAAAAGAGAAGTTTTGTCGTTTTCATCATCAATTACTCATCGGCGGTTTATTCGGCTTCCATTGATTCAAATGAGACGCGGGGTCGATAAGATCCTCTCGCCTGTGGGTCGGTCGCCCATTAGTCATTTTTCCTGGCAGAGTAATACCGAGCAACAAATTTCCCGTGCGGAAATTATCGCACATTCCGCGCGAAGTCGCGGAATCCAGACGCCGCATGGATTCCGCGACTTCGCGCGGAATGACTCAGGGTTGTTTTCCAGTTCCGTGCCGCAATGACAGTCAAGGGGGGGGCAGCGGGTGTTTTCAAAACCCCCTCTTATATGGCCGCATCAATACGGACGAAAAACGTTCAACGCGGCAACACGCTCGCGCCCGTCAGGAACTCATCCACCGCCCGCGCGCACTGCCGGCCTTCGCGGATGGCCCAGACGACCAGCGACTGGCCGCGCCGCATGTCGCCGGCGGCGAAGACTTTGGCGACGTTGGTGGCATAGCCGCCCACGACCTCGGTCGTGGCCTTGATGTTGCCGCGCGCGTCCTTCGCCACGCCAAAGGCGTCGAGCACGCCCGCCACCGGGTGGGTGAAGCCCATGGCCAGAAAGACCCGTTCGGCGGGGAAGATTTCCTCGGTGCCGGGGATTTCGCTCATCCGGGCGCCGTTCCATTCCAGCCGCACCGTCTTCACGCCGGTCAGTTGGCCATCCTTGCCGATGAATTCCTTGGTGGCGATCGCGTATTCGCGCCGCGTCTCGCCTTCGAGGTGCGACGACGAGGTGCGCAGTTTGTTCGGCCAGTAGGGCCAGGTGAGCGCCTTGTTTTCTTGCTCGGGCGGACGCGGCATCAGTTCAAATTGCGTCACCGATCTGGCGCCGTGGCGGTGGCTGGTGCCGACACAGTCGGCGCCGGTGTCGCCGCCACCGATCACGACCACGTCGCGGCCCGCGGCGGAAATCGGGTTGGGGGCGTCACCGGCGACTTGCCGGTTTTGCGGGATGAGGAATTCGAGCGCGAAATGCACGCCGGCGAGATCGCGTCCCGGCACGGGCAGCTCGCGCGGGGTCTCCGCGCCGCCAGCCAGGATGATGGCGTCGAATCCGGCAAGGAGTTCGGCGGCGGCGATGGTTTCTTTTGCGTCGCTGGCGATGCCCGCCGGCAGGTTGTCCGCGCCGACGAGGACACCGGTGCGGAATGTCACCCCTTCGGCTTCCATCTGCGCCACGCGGCGGTCGATGAGGCTTTTGTCGAGCTTGAAATCGGGAATGCCGTAGCGCAGGAGACCGCCGACGCGGTTGTTTTTCTCGAAGACGGTGACGGCGTGCCCGACGCGGGCAAGTTGTTGCGCCGCGGCCAGGCCCGCCGGGCCGCCGCCGAGTACCGCGACTTTTTTGCCGGTTTTGGTCGTCGAGGGTTGCGGATGCACCCAGCCTTCGTCCCAGGCTTTGTCGATGATGGCTTGCTCGATGGATTTGATGCCGACCGCTTCGGCGTTGTAGCCCAGGGTGCACGCGGCTTCACAGGGCGAGGGGCAGACGCGCCCGGTGAATTCGGGGAAGTTGTTGGTCGAGTGCAGGACGGCGATCGCGCGTTGCCATTGCCCGCGAAAGACGAGGTCGTTCCAGTCGGGAATGATGTTGTTGACCGGGCAGGCGTTGTTGCAGAACGGAATGCCGCAATCCATGCAGCGCGCGCCCTGGCGCTGCGCTTTGTCGTCGGTCAGCCTCAGGATGAACTCTTTGTAGTTGCCGATGCGCTCGGCAACGGGCAGGTATTCCTGGGCCTGGCGGGGGAATTCGAGAAATCCAGTGGGTTTGCCCATTTTTATGCAACCTCCCGTTGTTGCTGGCGCCGCGCGGCAATTTCGCCGAGCGCGCGTTTGTATTCGTTTGGCAGGACTTTGACGAAGCGGCCGCGCCATCCTTCCCAGTTTTCGAGGATGTGGCGCGCGCGCTCGCTGCCCGTGAAGCGGGCATGGCGTTCGATCAGGCCCTTGAGGATGACTTCGTCCCGCATCGACAGGTGGTCGATGTCGGCGCGGGCGGCGGCGGCGAATTCAGCGGCGGCGGCGGTGATGTCGTCATCGGGCGCGGGCAGGGGGGCGAGCGTGACTTGCGAGAGGTTGCACAGCCCCCTGAAGTCGCCCGTGGTGTCGAGCACGTAGGCGAGGCCGCCCGACATGCCCGCCGCGAAGTTGCGCCCGGTCTGGCCGAGTACTACCACGGTGCCGCCGGTCATGTATTCGCAGCCGTGGTCGCCGACGCCTTCGACGACCGCCGTGGCGCCGGAGTTGCGCACGGCGAAGCGTTCGCCCGCGACGCCCGCGAAGTATGCTTCGCCTTCGGTGGCGCCGTAGAGCACGGTATTGCCGATGATGATGTTGCCGCCGCCGATGCCCCGGAAGTCGGGGTGCGAGCGGACGATGAGGCGCCCGCCGGAGAGGCCCTTGCCGACGTAGTCGTTGCCTTCGCCGATGAGTTCGAGGGTGATGCCGCGGGCGAGAAAGGCGGCGAACGATTGCCCGGCGGTGCCGGTCAGGAGGATGCGGAGGGTGTCCTCGGGCAGTCCGGCGCGCCCGTGTCCGGCGGCGATTACGCCGGAGAGCATGGTGCCGACGGTGCGGTTGACGTTTTTCACGGGCAGGGTGATTTCGACTTTTTCGCCGCGTTCGAGCGCCGGGGCGGCGCGCGCGATGAGTTCGTTGTCGAGCGCCTTGCCAAGGCCGTGATCCTGGGTCTCGCGGTGCAGGCGCGCCACGTGGGCGGGCGCGTCCGGGCGGTGGAAGATGCGGGTGTAGTCGAGTCCGCGCGCTTTCCAGTGCGCGATGCCTTTTTTCATGTCGATGAGGTCGGCGCGGCCAATGAGGTCGTCGAATTTGCGGATGCCGAGTTGGGCCATGAGTTCGCGCGTTTCTTCGGCGACGAAAAAGAAGTAGTTGACCACGTGCTCGGGTTGGCCGGAGAAGCGGCGGCGCAGTACCGGGTCCTGGGTGGCGACGCCGACCGGACAGGTGTTGAGGTGGCACTTGCGCATCATGACGCAGCCTTCGACGACCAGCGGCGCGGTGGAAAAGCCGAATTCGTCGGCGCCGAGCAGGGCGCCGATCACGACGTCGCGCCCGGTCTTCATCTGGCCGTCGACCTGGAGGCGCACCCTGCCGCGCAGGCGGTTGATGACCAGTGTCTGCTGCGTTTCGGCGAGGCCCAGTTCCCAGGGCGAGCCGGCGTGCTTGATCGACGACAGGGGCGAAGCGCCGGTGCCGCCGTCATGGCCGGAGATCACGATGTGGTCGGCCTTGGCTTTCGCTACCCCGGCGGCGACGGTGCCCACCCCGACTTCGGAGACGAGCTTGACGGAAATGTCCGCGCGGGGATTGACGTTTTTCAGGTCGTGGATGAGTTGGGCCAGATCTTCGATGGAGTAGATGTCGTGGTGCGGCGGCGGCGAAATCAGGATCACGCCCGGTACCGAATGGCGCAGGAAGCCGATGTATTCCGAGACTTTGTGCCCCGGCAATTGCCCGCCTTCGCCGGGTTTGGCGCCCTGGGCCATCTTGATCTGGATCTGGTCGGCATTGGCCAGGTATTCCGCGGTGACGCCGAAGCGGCCCGAGGCCACCTGTTTGATCGAGGAGCGCAGGGAGTCGCCCGCGGCAAGGTCGATGTCGCGCTCGATGCGCGATTCGCCGATCAGTTGCGAGAGCTTCATGGCGTGCGCGACCGGCCTGAAGCGGCGCGGGTCTTCGCCGCCTTCGCCGGTATTGGAACGGCCGCCGATGCGGTTCATGGCAATGGCCAGCGTGGTGTGGGCCTCGGTGGAGATCGACCCCAGCGACATTGCGCCGGTGGCGAAACGTTTGACGATTTCGCGCGCCGGTTCTACTTCGTCGAGCGGGATCGGCGCGCCGGCGGGCTTCAGCTCGAAGAGGCCGCGCAAGGTCATGTGGCGGCGGCTCTGGTCGTTGATGATCCGCGCGTATTCCCTGTAGCTTTCAAATTTGCCCGCGCGGGTGGCGTGCTGGAGTTTGGCGATGGCGTCCGGCGTCCACATGTGTTCGTCGCCGCGGACGCGGAAGGCGTATTCGCCGCCGGGATCGAGCATGTCGGCGAGCACGGGATCGGCGCTGAACGCCTTGCGATGCAGGCGGATCGTCTCTTCCATGACGTCGAAAAGGCCGATGCCCTCCACCTGACTGGAGGTGCCGTTGAAATAGCGGTCGACAAACGCCCGCCGCAAGCCGATGGCCTCGAAGATCTGCGCGCCGGTGTAGGACATATAGGTGGAAATGCCCATCTTGGACATCACTTTGCGCAGCCCCTTGCCCACCGCCTTGACGAAGTTGTGGATGTATTCCTCGCCTTTTTCGGGGCTGCCCGCGAGTTGTTGCAGGGTTTCGAGGGTGACGTAGGGGTGCACCGCTTCCGCGCCGAAGCCGGCGAGTACCGCGAAGTGGTGCGTCTCGCGCACGCTGCCGGTTTCGACCACCAGCCCGGCGCGGGTGCGCAGGCCTTTGGCGACGAGATGTTGGTGGATCGCCGACAGGGCCAGCAGGGCGGGAATCGCCACCGCGTCGGCGCCCAGCTTGCGGTCGGAGACGATCAGGATGTTGTTGCCTTGCAGTACCGCGCTTTCGGCTTCGGCACAGAGCGAGGCCAGGCGCGCTTCGACGCCTTCCCGGCCCCAGGCCACCGGGTAGCAGATGTCCAGTTCGGCCGAGCGGAATTTGTCGTGCGTATAGCGGCCGATGTTGCGAATCTTCGCCATGTCGGTGAAGTCGAGCACCGGTTGCGTCACTTCGAGCCGGAACGGCGGGTTGATTTCGTTGATGTCGAGCAGGTTGGGCTTCGGGCCGATGAAGGAGACCAGCGACATGACCAGTTGCTCGCGGATCGGGTCGATCGGCGGATTCGTGACCTGGGCGAAAAGCTGGCGGAAGTAGTTGTAGAGCGGTTTTTCCTTGTTCGAGAGCACCGCCAGCGGCGAGTCGTTGCCCATCGAGCCGGTGCCTTCCTCGCCCGCGCGCCCCATCGGTTCGAGGATGAACTTGAGGTCTTCCTGCGTGAAGCCGAAAGCCTGCTGGCGATCGAGAAGGCTCGCGGCGTGGACGGCGGGCGCGGGCGCGGGGGTATCGAGCCCGTCGAGCTTGATGTTGATCTTCGAGAGCCAGTCGGCGTAGGGACGCGCGCGCGCCAGGGAATCCTTGATTTCCTTGTCGTCGATGATGCGGCCCTGGTCGAGGTCGATCAGGAACATCTTGCCCGGTTGCAGGCGCCACTTCCTGGTGATCCGGCTCTCGGGGATCGGCAGCACGCCGGCTTCGGAGGCCATCACCACGATGTCGTCGCTGGTGACGAGGTAGCGCGCCGGGCGCAACCCGTTGCGGTCGAGCGTTGCGCCGATCTGGCGGCCGTCGGTGAAGGCCACGGCGGCGGGGCCGTCCCATGGCTCCATCATCGCGGCGTGGTATTCGTAGAAAGCGCGGCGGCGCTCGTCCATCTGGGCGTGCGATTCCCACGCTTCCGGGATCATCATCATCACCGCGTGCGCCATCGAATAGCCGCTCATCACCAGCAGTTCGAGGGCGTTGTCGAAAGAGGCGGAGTCGGACTGGCCGGGGTAGATCAGGGGCCAGACCTTGGCGAGGTCGTTGCCGAGCAGCGGCGAGGAGACGCCTTTTTCGCGCGCGCGCATCCAGTTGTAATTGCCGCGCACGGTATTGATTTCGCCGTTGTGGGCGATGTAGCGGAACGGCTGCGCGAGATCCCATCTCGGGAAGGTGTTGGTCGAGAACCGCTGATGCACGAGCGCCAGCGCCGAGACCGCGCGCGGATCGGCGAGGTCGCGGTAATAGACGCCCACCTGCGGCGCCAGCAGCAAGCCCTTGTAATCGACGGTGCGCGCCGAAAAGGAAGCCGCGTAGTACGCCCGCCCGTGCTTGAGATCGAGCGCGCCGATGGCATTGGCGGCGCGCCGCCGCGCCACGTAGAGCTTGCGTTCGAGCGCCTCCGTCACCATCACGTCCGGGCCGCGCCCGACGAAAAGCTGGCGGATGACGGGCTCGGTAGCCTTCACCGCCGGCGACATGGGCATGTCGCGGTCGACCGGCACGTCGCGCCAGCCCAGGACGGTCTGGCCTTCGGCGCGCACGGCGCGTTCGAGTTCTTCTTCACAAGCCAGGCGGGTGGCGGCCTCTTGCGGCAGGAACACCATGGCGAGGCCGTATTCGCCCGGCGGCGGCAGGGTCACGCCCTGGAGGGCCATTTCCTCGCGGTAGAGCGCATCCGGAATCTGGATCAGGATGCCCGCGCCGTCGCCTTGCAGGGGATCGGCGCCGACCGCGCCGCGATGGTCGAGATTCTCCAGAATCTCCAGTCCCTGCCGGACGATGTCGTGGGACTTCTTCCCCTTGATATGGGCGATGAAGCCCACACCGCAGGCGTCGCGCTCGTTGGCCGGATCGTATAGTCCCTGCTTCTGGGGGAAATCCATCTTGCTTGTCCTCGAAACAACTTTTACCGGGCACGCCGGTACAGTCCGGACGGCTGGCCCCGTCCATCGCCCGTCGGCGCGCGCCGCGCGGACACAAAAAAGCCGGGCGCACGAAAACCAAGGCTTGCGAACCGGCCCCGGCCCCCGGAACTACCCGAACGAAAAGGGCGAATATACCCTCGTTATCCGCGTGGTTCAAGCGTTTTGCAGTGCGGCAATCTCATGACATGCAAGTGCCGGGAAGCGATGCCCGATCCCGGAGGGTCCCGGTCGCCCCGCGCATGCACGCGCAGGCCGTGAGGCCAACACCGCGCCCGTGGGCATCGACGCGGGAAGCAGGGAAGAACGCAAGGGGAAGTCCCCCGGGCGCGAGGGCGCGATGCGGGGACAGGAACGCGGCACGTCGTATGGCTGCGATCCGCGCCGTTCGGGCAAAATACAAAATAACCCGCGTCGCGCGGACGGGCGCGCCAGCGGGAAAGTGACGATGGCCACGAAAAGGGGGAAAAACGGACAATGGCGATGCTTGGCCGGTCCTGGAGCAAATCCGGACGCGAGTGGGTCGGGGGCAATGCGATTGCCTTGCTGGAATGCGGTCAAGCTTATTTTCCCGCCCTGGAAGCCGCAATCGACGGCGCGCGGCGGGAAATACTGCTCCAGACGTATATCTTTGCCGCCGACGCGACCGGACGGCGCATCGCCGCCGCGCTGGCGCGCGCCGCCGGGCGCGGCGTGGTGGTGCGTTTGCTGGTCGACGGTTTCGGCGGGCGTGCCTTCGTGCGCGAAATATCGGGAGACTTGGCCGCCGCGGGCGTCGATGTGCTGGTTTTCCGGCGCGAATTGCGCCTGTTGTCGCTGCGCCGCCGCCGACTCCGCCGCCTGCACTGCAAAGTGGCGGTGATTGATGGCCGGGTGGCGTTCGTCGGCGGCATCAACGTCACCGACGATTTCGACGCCGAAGCGCCCGGCCACCCGCGCCACGACTACGCGGTGCGCATCGAGGGCGCCTTGCTCGAACCCATTCTCGGTGTATCCCGACGCTTGTGGCACCTGGTCACCTGGGCCAGCCTGCGCCGCCGCATGCGTGGGCAAAGCGAGCCGGAAGCGGTTGCGCGCGCGGCGGGAAGCACGCGCGCGGCTTTCCTGATCCGGGACAACCTGCGCCATCGCAACGACATCGAAAACGCTTATCTCGACGCCATCTCCCATGCCCGCGACGAAATCGTGCTCGCCAATGCCTATTTCTTTCCGGGCCGCCGTTTTCGCCGCGCCCTGATCGAGGCGGCCGGGCGCGGGGTGAAAGTCTCATTGCTGCTCCAGGGGCTGGCCGACCACCCGCCGGTGCAATACGCCACACGCGCCCTTTATCCGTTATTTCTTGAAAAAGGCATCCGCATCTTCGAGTACCGGCGCAGCATCCTGCATGCCAAGGTCGCGGTAATCGACCATCGCTGGGCGACGGTGGGATCGAGCAATATCGACCCGTTCAGCCTGCTGATGGCGCGCGAAGCCAACGTGGCGGTCGACGACGCCGGCTTCGCCGCCGCGCTGGA
>JAIRNL010000251.1 GCA_031258035.1 Azoarcus sp.
TTGCCGCTGCGGGTCTTCACCTTCACGTCCAGTATCCCTTCCTTGTCCTCGAAGGCATCGGCGGGCAGGCGCGGGTCGACGATCTCCACTTCTTCGTAGTCCCCGGCAGGCAGGTCGAGAACGGATTGCAGGAACCAGGTGATGAGGGTGGTGTCGTTCGCGTCGCCGAAGAGGAGCTTGAAGACGAGGTCATTGCGCGGGGAAAGGAAGGGCTTGTCCATGACGGTGGCAGTATGAAAAACGGGAGGGAGGATTATAGTCTGCTTTTCGCGGCTTTATCCTGACTGGATGATCGACACCGGCTCCATGCCTGCCGTCATGGCGAAGGCCCGTGGCAATCATGGATCATCCGCCGAAAGAGGCAGGCCAGCGCGCGCTCCCGCCCGGGATCAGGCCACCGTCCCAGCCAGCGCGCTTCTCAACGTATTGCCGCCGATGATGCGCATCAGTTTGTCGGCGTACATCGGGTCGGTGGCATAGCCGGCGCTCTGGAGTCCCTGCGCGAAGGCGGCGGCATCGCCCTTGCCGAGCACGCCGGCATAGCGCGGGCTGGCTGTAAGCAGTCTGGCATAGTCGGCGAAGGCTTCGCCGTAGGAGGCATACGAGCGGAAGGCGGCTTTCTGGCGCTGCCAGCCGCCGCCGCTGTACTCGTTCACCGCGTGATGCGCGGTGGTGGGGCCGTTCCAGCTCCGGCCGGCCTTGATGTTGAAAAGGTTGTGGCTCGACGTGCCGTCGGCATTCTTGGGCTCTTTGGCGCCCCAGCCGGTTTCCAGCGCCGCCTGCGCCACCATGAAATGCGCCGGAATGCCGGTGGCGCGGCTGGCTGCGTGCGCGTGGGGCCAGACGCTGGCGACGAACTCGCGCACGTGTTGCGGTACGTTGCCCGCCGCGCTGCGCGCCGCATCGACGGTGGCGGCAAACTTTGCCGACAGCGAGGCGGATTCGGCAACCGTGCCCGCCGCGCTGCGCACCGTTTTGCCGGGCAGGATATCGGCGCGGGCATCTTTGCCGGCCTTGCCGCTTTTGGCGGTCGTTTCATCCAGGCCGCCACGGCCGCCGCCCATTTGGCGGAACAGCGCCTCGGCCAGCCCGGTGCGTTTCGACTGAGCCAGATTGCTCGCCAGTTGCTGGTCGTGCAGTTCCTGGGCGAGCCGGGTCTGGTCGCTGTCCAGCGGGCCATTGGCGGCGCTGGCTTCGCGCATCGCTTTCAGCATCATGTTCAGGAAGAGGGCTTCGACCTGCCGGGAAGCGGCGCGCAGGGCTTCGTCGGAATTGGCGTTGTTCTTCGATAGTTGGCGTATGTCGGCAAGCGAGCGGGGATCGAACGCATTGAGTTGAGTCCCATTGACGGCCATGGCATGCCCCCCTTTTCCGGTCGGTGTTCGTGTTTTTTCAGATGATTTCCAACTCGGCGCGCAGCGCGCCCGAAGCCTTCATCGCCTGGAGGATGCTGACGAGGTCGAGCGGTTTCGCGCCGAGCGCATTGAGCGCCTTCACGACATCAGCAAGTTTCGCGCCTCCGCGGATTTCCATGAGCGCCCCGCCTTCCTGGTCGATGTTGACCAGCCCGGCGCGGCTTGCCACCGTCTTGCCGAAGCTGCCGGGCGCCGGTTGGCTCACGTCGGTGCGGGCGTCGATCGTCACCGTCAGGTTGCCGTGCGCGACGGCGCAGTTTTGCAGGGAGACGCTCTGGTTCATCACGACCGAGCCGGTGCGGGAATTCACGATCACTCGCGCCACGGAGGGCATGGCGGTGACTTCGATGTTTTCGATCCGCCCGAGGAAGGCCACTCGCGCGGAGGGCTCGGCCGGGGCCGCGACCTGGATGTTGCGGCCATCGAGCGCCAGCGCCACGCCCGGCACGGACTGGTTGATCGCGTCGGCGACCCGGTGCGCGGTGCCGAAATCGGTTTCGTTCAGTTCAACGGTGATGGTCGCGCCTTCGCCCAGCAGTGCCGGCACCGCGCGTTCGACCGTGGCGCCGCCGGGAATGCGCCCGGCGAGCAGATGATTGATGGTCTGCGAGGCGCCGCCGGGCGCTTGCGCGCCCGCGCCGCCGACGGCCATGTTGCCCTGGGCGATGGCATAGACCTGGCCGTCGACGCCCTTGAGCGGCGTCATCACCAGCGTGCCGCCCTTGAGGCTCTTGGCGTTGCCGATCGAGGAGACGGTGATGTCGATCCGTTGTCCGGGGCGCGCATAGGCCGGCAGGCTGGCTGTGACCATCACGGCGGCGACGTTCTTGAGTTGCAGGTTGGTGCCCGGCGGCAGGGTGACGCCGAGGTTGCCGAGCATGTTGATGATGCTCTGCACGGTGAAGGGCGTCTGCGTGGTCTGGTCGCCGGAGCCGTCGAGGCCGACCACCAGTCCGTAGCCGACGAGCTGGTTGTCGCGCACCCCGGCGATGGTGGCGATGTCCTTGATGCGTTCGGCGCTCGCCGACGGGGCGAGGAGCAAGACGAGGGCGAGGGCGAGGGCGAAAAGGATGGCGCGCATGGCATTGCCCTCAGAACGGGTTGATGGCGATGAAGAAGCGGTGCAGCCATCCCATGACGTTCGATTCGTCGATGAAGCCGCTGCCCCGGTATTCGATGCGGGCGTCGGCCACCTGCGTCGATTGCACGGCATTGCTGGCGCCGATGTTGTCGGCATTGACCACGCCGGAGAAGCGGATGAATTCGTTGCCCTGGTTGATCGCCAGCATTTTCTCGCCCGACACCAGCAGGTTGCCGTTGGGCAGCACGTCGATCACGGTGACGGTGATGGTGCCGTTGAATACGTTGTTGGCCGCTGCCTCGCCCTTGCCGGAAAAATCGGAGTCCACGCCCGCTTTTGCCGTCAGCCCGGCGAGGCTGGACAGCGGCAGCTTGCTGGATGCCTCGATGCCGCCGGAGAGGCTGGAGCCGCGCCCGGCGCTGGTGTTGGCGCTCTTTTGCGCGCTGGTGCGTTCGACGAGGTTGACGGTGATGGTGTCGCCGACGCGACTGGCGCGGCGATCCTCGAACAGCCCCCGCCCCAGGCCGGGCCGGTAAATGGCCCCGTTGGCGGCGAACGTCCGCGGCGCCCCGGCGGGCCGCGCCGTCATCGGCTGGTGGACGGCGGTCGGCGGTGTCGGCTGCACCGAGGCGCAGCCCGCGACGAGTCCGACCAGCGCCAGGACGCAGAAGGTCGTGGCAAGGATCGAGGCGGCGCGTGCGATGGCGTTCATGATCGTTCTCAGAGTTGGGTCAGGCGGGAGAGCATCTGGTCGGAGGTGGTGATGGCGCGCGAATTCAGTTCGTAGGCGCGCTGGGTGACGATCATGTTCACCAGTTCCTCGGCGACGTTGACGTTCGAGTTTTCCACGTAACGCTGGTTGAGGACGCCCGCGCCGTTGGCGCCCGGCTGGTTCGGCGTCGCCGTGCCGGAGGCGGCGGTTTCCAGGAAAAGGTTTTCGCCCACGGCTTGCAGGCCGCCCGGGTTGATGAAGGTCGCCAGCTGGATGGTGCCGATCTGCACCGGGGTGTTGTTGTTGGCCTGCACCACGGTCACGGTGCCGTCCTTGCCGATGGTGATGGACTCCGGTTGCACATCGGCGGGAATGTTGATGTTGTCGGCAAGCGGGTAGCCGCTGGCTGTCACGACGTTGCCCTGGTTGTCCCGCTGGAAGGAGCCGTCGCGGGTGTAGGCGGTGGTGCCGTCGGGAAGCGCGATCTGGAAGAAGCCCTTGCCCTGGATCATCACGTCGAGGCTGCCGCCGGTCTGTTGCGGATCGCCCTGGAGGAAGATGCGCGCCGTCGCCACGGGCCGCACGCCAGTGCCGATCTGCAGGCCGCTCGGGATCTGCGTCTGCTGCGTCGATTGCGCGCCTGGCTGGCGGATGGTCTGGTAGAGCAAGTCCTCGAAGACCGGACGCTGGCGCTTGAAGCCGTTGGTCGATACGTTGGCGAGGTTGTTGGCGATCACGTCGAGCGACGTTTGCTGGGCATCCAGCCCGGTGCGGGCGATCCAGAGCGAGCGGATCATGGCGGGTTTCCTCTTTGCGGTCCGTTATCGTTGCGCGCGTTTTTCAGCGCGGCGCGATCACTTGTGTCGCGCTGCGGTCGTTTTGTTCGGCGTTGGTGATCATGCGCATCTGCATCTCGAACTGGCGCGCGAGCGAGATCATCTGCACCATCTGTTCGGCGACGTTGACGTTGCTGCTCTCCAGATAGCCGCCGGCGACCGTCACCGCTTCGTCGACCGGGGCCGGCGCGCCGCCGTCCAGGCGGAAAAACCCGTCCTCGCCGCGCGCCAGATCGGCCTCGGGCGGGTTGACCAGCTTCAGGCGGCCGATTTCATTGACGATGCCCTCTTCCACCTGGATCGCCGAAATCGTGCCGTCGCTGCCGATGGCGATTTCGCTGTCGGGCGGGATGGTGATCGGGCCGCCGTCGCCCAGCACCGGCAGGCCGGCGCGGGTTTGCAGCACGCCGTTGGCGGAGATTTCCAGCGAACCGTCGCGGGTATAGCCTTCGCTGCCGTCGAGCGTCTGTACCGCCAGCCAGCCTTTGCCGCGCACCGCCACATCGAGTTCGCGCCCGGAAAATTTCAGCGGCCCCGGCGCGAAATCGGATGCGACGCTGGCATCGACGACGAAAGCGCGCGTGTGCATCGCCTGCGTCCGCACTTCCACCGCGCGCATCTTGTGCAGCTCGGCCCGGAAGCCGGTCGCGTCGGCATTGGCGATGTTGTGGGCGACCGCCGCCTGCTGACCGAGGGTGCTCTTGGCGCCGGTCATCGCGGTGTAGATCACGCGATCCATGTTGCTTGCTCCCGTTGGCGGGCCGTGCCGCGCCCGCCGTCATCGTTTCAGTGGTTCAGCGCAGGTTCACCAGCGTCTGCAAAAGCTGATCCTGGGTGCGGATCGACTGGGCGTTGGCCTGGTAGTTGCGCTGCTGGATGATCATCTTCACCAGTTCGTTGGTGAGATCGACGTTCGACTCCTCGACCTGCCCGGCGGAGATCACGCCGTTCAGGCCGGTGCTCGGACGCCCGACGATCGCCGGGCCAGATTCCGGCGATTCGGCCCACAGGTTGTCGCCCAGCGAAATGAGCCCCTGGTCGCTGCGGAAAGTCGCCAGCGCGATCTGGCCGAGATTCTTGGTCTGGCCATTGGTGTAGCGCCCCTGGATGATGCCGTCCGTGCTGATGACGAGCCCGGCGATCTGGCCGGAGGTATAACCGTCCTGGATCTTGTCGGTGATCGAGAACGGCGAGCCGAACTGCGTCACCTTGTCGAGATCGATGTCGATATTCAGATTCGCCGCGCCATTGGCAAGCGGCCCCACGGTGTAATTGAGCGCGCCGGGCGGCGGGCTGAGCTTTCCGTATCCATCGAAAGAAAGCGTGGGTGAGGCGCCAAGCACCTGCTGCGTCGCCGCGTCGCCATCGAGCACCGCATGGACATTCCATTGGCTCGGATTGATGCTCGCCCTCTCGAAATAGAGCGACAGCGAATGCTGGCCGCCAAGGCTGTCGAACACGGTCTCCGATGTCGTGTAGTTGTAGCTGTCCACATTCGTCGGATCAAACGGGGCCACGGAAGGCAGCGCGTCGTCGGCGGAAAGATTGGCCGCCTTGATGTCGAAGCGCGTGGTCGCCTTCGGCGCAATCTCGTTGCGCGGCACGAACAGCGGTTCGATCGTGCCGCCGGAAGTCGAAATGAACCCGGAATCGTCGGCCCGATAGCCCAGCACCTGCTCCCTCGTCGGCGTGATGATGTACCCCTCCATGTTGATGTCGAGCTGGCCGTTGCGGGTATAGGCGGTGGTGCCGTCGTTGCGCCGGACAACGAAGAAACCGTTGCCGTTGATCGCCACATCGAGCGGATTGTTGGTCGTGGTCAGGGGGCCTTCGGTGAAGCTCTGATAGACCGCGGCAACCTTGGCGCCGATGCCGACCTGGATCGACGAGGTCGCGCCGGTGAGCGCCGAAGCATAAATGTCGGCGAAAATCGTATTGCCCGCCTTGAAACCGACCGTGCTGGCATTGGCAACGTTATTGGAAATGACATCGAGCGCGTGGGAAGAAGAATTCAGTCCGCTGAGTCCCTGTTGGAAAGCCATGATTTTTTTCTCCTTGTCTTACAGGATTTGCCTGATGTCGTCGAGCTTGAAAATACCGAGCGTCCCCACCTGCAGATCGGCGCTGCCCGAACCGCGGATCAGGCTCGTCACCAGGCCGAACTCCAGCGTCCCGGCCGGGACCGACGCGCCATCCGCGTCCGCCTCCACGGTGACGGTATAAAAGCCCTCCGCCGCCTGGGTGCCGTCGGCGGCCTGGCCGTCCCACATGTAGTTGTGGCTGCCGGCAGCCAGATCGTTCAGTTCGATCGTCGTCACCACCAGCCCGCTGGCATCGCGCACGGTGAGCGTCACCTTGTCGGCGGCCGCGCCCAGCTCGAAACCGCCGACCGCGCCGGCCTCGGTCAACCTGAGTCCCTTGCCCTCGACCAGCACGCCGCGCCCGACCAGCGCGGCGCCGTCCGTAATCTCTTGCGAGCCGATCAGCGAAGTGACCAGCTTGTTGAGCCGCTCGATGCCATCGACCGTGCTCATCTGCGCCAGTTGCGACGTCAGTTCCGCGTTCTCCAACGGGTTCATCGGATCCTGGTTGCGCAACTGGGTCGTGAGCAGCGTCAGAAAACGGCTCTGCTCACTTTCCGTCTTGCTGTCCACCGGCTCGGTGCGCTGCAACCCGCTGTAAGCGCCGGCGATCTGCGAAACCGTGTTCTCGTAGGTACTCATTTCATTTTCTCCTGCCTCTGGCCGATTCTGCCGCCCGGTCTTCACTGACCGATCTGCAGGGTACGTTGCAGCAAGGTTCGTGCCGTGTTCATCACCTCGGCGTTGTTCTGGTACGAGCGCGAAGCGGAGATCATATTCACCATCTCCTCGACCACGTTGACGTTGGGCATCTCGACATAGCCATCCTCACGGGCGGCGGGGTTGTTCGGCTCATAGACGAGGCGCATCGGCGCGGCGCTCTCCACCACCTGCGTCACCCGCACGCCGACCGAAGCCGGGCCGGCATCCGGCAATTGCCGGGCGGCAAAAACAACCTGTTTGGCGCGGTAAGGCCTGCCGTCGGCGGAAGTGACGCTGTCGGCGTTGGCGAGGTTGGAGGCCGTGGCGTTCAGGCGCATCGACTGCGCCGTGAGCGCCGACCCCGCGATGCTGAAAACGTTGAGCATGTTGCCATCCATGGCCGTCTCCTTCGGATGTGGCGCCGGGCGTTGCCGCTCACTGGCCGGTAATGGCCGTCTGCATCGTGCGCAGGAGGCCGTTGATGAAAGTGATGCTTGCTTCGTAATGCGCCGTGTTCTCGGCAAAGGCGGCCCGTTCCACGTCCATGTCCACGGTGTTGCCGTCCACCGCCGACTGCCATTCGCCGCGATAGCGCACGAAAGCTTCCGGCGACAGGCCCGCCTTGCCAGCCAGGTGCCGGGCATCGGTCGTCGCCATGGCCAGATCTCCGCGCCGCGCCCCCACAGCCGCGGCCAGCGCGTCGCGGAACGGGATGTCGCGCGCCTTGTAATTCGGCGTGTCGGCATTGGCAATATTTGAAGCCAGCAATTGCTGGCGGTACGCCTGGAGATTCAGCGCGGTCTGGTGAACCAGCAGGTCACGTTCGAGCAGGTTTTTCATCGCATCCCCCGGGTGTCGCGCTTCGTATTGCATCATTCATGCCAGCAGCACGAAACGCCATTGACCATCGTGATGACGATCCTAATCCCGCCCTTCTTCCCGCCTTGCGCGGATAAGGATGGAAAACGCCCATCAATTCAGAACGGGAAACCCGTACCAGCGGCAGAATTTTCCGTAAACATTTGCCGTCGCCGCCGATTGCCGCAGAGGAAAAGATCAAAGGAAAAGATCGCGGCTCATTCTGGAAATGGAAGCGTGATTTTTTAACGGTTTTCCGGAAGCATTTTTCGTAATACCCCTCGAATACCGCCCTCATTTCCCCCGAAATCATGGAATATTCCTCCCGCGCCCGCTTGCCCGCCATCCCCGCTCGTGCTGCAATCTCCCCATGTCCAGCCAGCCAGTCCCCCTGCCCTGCCGCCGCCTCATCGCCCTCGCCCTGCTTGTCGCCGCGGCGGGAGCTGCCGCGCAACAGCCGCCCGCCCCCGTCGAAGCCGCCGCCCGGCAATTCGTCGCAGCGCGGACGCAAGGACTTGCCGGGGAAACCAGCATCGAAATCGGCCCACTCGACCCCGACAACCGCTTGCCGCCCTGCGCCGCCGCGCCAGTCGCCTTCCTGCCCGCGTCCACGCGCGCCTGGGGCGTTTTCAGCGTCGGCATACGCTGCGAGGCGCCCGCGCCCTGGACGGTTTACCTCCAGGCGCGGGTGAAAGTCGTCGCCGACTACCTCGTTGCCGCCCGTCCCCTGCGCGCCGGCCAGATCATCGGCCCCGCCGACCTTGGCGCGCGGCGCGGCGACCTTGCCGCCCTGCCCGACGACCTCCTCACCGAAACCAGCCAGGCGGTGGGCCGCCACGCCCGACACGCCCTCGCCAAGGACAGCCCCCTGCAAGCCCGCATGCTGCGCACCCCCGCCGCCGTGCGGCAAGGCGGCGAAGTCACCGTCGTCAGCCGGGGCGCCGGCTTCCAGGTCTCGAACGCCGGGCGCGCCCTCAACACCGCCGCGCCCGGCGAAGCGGTAAAAGTGCGCCTGCCGGACAACCGGGTCGTCACCGGCACGGCGCGCGCCGACGGCACGGTGGAACTCTCCCCCTGAGGCGGACGGCGCGCGGCGCATTGCGCGGTGGGCATATCGGCGCTATTTTTCGTTCACGCGCTAAAGTTCCATGACCTCATGCCGTAGGATGGAACAAACACACCCTCTTCCCTCTCTTTCCGGAGTCCCCATCATGAAAATCGAGAGCCTGGGCAAACCGGTCGCCCCGACCCATGTCACCGAGGCGCACCCCCGCCCCAGCGCGACACCCAAGGCGAACACCGGGGAACTCGTGCAACTGTCGCCACTGGCTTCGACCTTGCAAAAGGCCGAAACCGCCCTGGCCCAAACGCCGGCAGTCGATGGCAAACGCATCGAAGAAATAAAACAGGCCATCCGCGACGGCAACTTCCGGATAGACGCAAACCGTATCGCCGACGGTCTCATCGCCGACGTGCGGCAAATGCTCGAATCACAAGCCGGACGCGCATAGAGAGGCGCGTGCGGTGCCGGCGGGAATTGCGAGGCAATGGCGCAATTCCCGCCATCTTTTCGTCCGTGCGCGCCCCAGGGCCATGGCACGAAGAATGCTTGAAAAGCCCTGTGTCTTTCCTGCACTTCTTCCCATACCGCCATGCAAACCCCTGCCCCCATCGAACTCCAGCGCCTCGCCTTCCTGATCGAAGCCGAATCAAGCCAACTCAGGGACTTCCTCGCCCTTCTCGAACGTGAAGAATCCTTGCTCGTCTCCGGCGACATCGACGGGCTGCCCGCCCTCACCGCCGAAAAGAACGAACGCTACCGTCAGTTGCAGCGCCTGCACGACGACCGCGCCCGCCTTCTGGGCCGCGGCGGCCTCGCCAATGACGCCGCCGCGCTCCGCAAACTCTGCGCCCGCGCGCCAAAAATCCTCGCGCGCTGGGACGAATCGCTCGCGCTCGCAGCCAGGGCGCGCGAGCGCAACGCCATCAACGGCCGGCTGATCGCCGAACGCATGCAACACAACCAAGGCGCCCTCTCCGTACTGCTGTCCGCCGCCAACCACCCGCAGCTCTACGACGCCGGCGGGCACTCGCGGCCGACGGGAAGCGGGCGCAGCCTCGGAAGCGCCTGAAGCGGCCCGCCACGCGCGCGCCGTCCGTCCGACCGGCCGGCGTTCAGAGTGTGTTTTCAAATACCCATAATTGGCGATCAGGCTGCCGCGCGGGACGCTCGCAGGGGCAGCCCCCTGGCCTGCCCCTGCCTGGGAACAACGGGACATCACCCTGTGCATCACCGCCCCATCCACCCCAGGGAGCCACCCCGACATCACAATGACTTCCCTATTTTCATCAATTTTGAAAACACCCTCTCGGTCTTCTATTTCCAGCCGTATTTTGATCAATGAGTCCCTCAGTTGTGTTGCGGGCGCGAAAACCCGCCTGACCTGCCTGACGTTACGGACGGGCGCTTCCCCGAAGCAGCGCATGCCCGGAATAAATCCGGGATTTTATTGCCCATACCCTGCGTGTATAGGCTACAATCCGTCCGCCTTACCCCTTGCACATACCTTTTCACCCGATCAGTAAAGGAAGCATTGCATGTCACACGAAATTTTCATCAAGATCGAAGGCATCGACGGAGAATCCAAGCAGGCCGCCCACAAGGGCTGGATCGACGTCATCAACTTCGGTTACAGCGTC
>JAIRNL010000252.1 GCA_031258035.1 Azoarcus sp.
GTGGCTGTTGGGGCGCGCGCTCGTGAGAGATGAAATACAGCTCGGTGGCAAAGTGTTTTCCGTATGGTTCAATGTGCTGCGCTACGTCGTGCCGGTGGCCATCATGATGGTATTCCTCCATGAGCTTGGCTGGTTGCCGTGGGGATAACGAGTCCGGCCTCGGCATGATTTTCCGTACAAAATCAGGATCGGTGCGCTGGGCCATACCGCTTTCGGCTGGAAGAAAAACGAAAAAATCGTGAAAAAGTCACGCTTCATGGTATAATCGAACCGGATTTTTTGTTATGTCGATAGCCGGGGCCGGGGCCGGGGCCGGGGCCGGGGCTATCGTTATTGGCATAACTATTTGTCTTTTTTCATGGTCGGCCATAACGGAGGAGTCCGTCATGAAACGCTTGTTTTCTCTTAACTTTGTTGCAGGTGGCTTGGTGTTTGCCCTCGCGGGTTGTGGCGGTGGCGGTGGCGGTGGCGGTGGCGGTGGCGGTGGTTCGTCGCCAGCCGATGGCGCACAGTCCGGCGCCGCATTTACCCACAGGCAACTGGCTGGCGATGCCACTGCCCGATCCGCTCCCGGCTCGGTGTCGTCCGGGGCTGGAACTGCGAGCGCCCTGGCTTCCGGCAGTGGGGCGCGAGCCGCTCTCCGGAGCGGTATTGCACCTACTGGCGGCACCTTGCCTTACAGTATCAAGGTCGAGGACAACGGTTCCGTGACATTGAAGAACAGTAATACGACCGTGACCACCTTCAACGCCGCCAAGGCGAACTTCTACACGAAGAACGGGGTGAATTTTGCAGTCCTGTCCGACACGCAGGCCAAAACGGGGGGCGGAACGCAAACAAGTTATGCCTGGATCGGGACGCTGAATTACGCTGCTTTCGGCTATTGGGCGCGAGTATCAGATGTGTCGGGCAAGAAGGCCAATGAAGGCGGTGGGGTCTTTTATTACAAGGCGCCCGGTGGTTCGCTTGACGCCAATTACGCCAATGCGCATTACAACGGAAGTTCCCTGGGTACTTTTACGGGCGTGGCTGCCGGTATGGCGAGCAATGCGGATACTGTCCTTCCGCTTCTGGGGACGGCCAGCCTGACGATAAACAGCGGGACTTCCGGAAATCTGGTGCTGAATTTCCCGGACTTCTATAAATTCACGGGAAACGTAACGACGAATACGTCTGCTATTGTGGGTCAGGCTGGATCGTTCACAGGCAGTTTCACCGGGTTCGAGAAACAAGGCAACGCTTTTCCTGTGGCCTTGCCCACGGCAGCGGGTAGTTATTCGACCAATTTGATCAATGGCCAGCTTTTTGGTACTCCCGCTGCCAGTGGTGGCGTCACAGTCAGCACCCCCGGTGAAGCAGGGGGCGTGTGGAGGCTGAAATCCAGCACCGGGATTGACGTTTCCGGCGCCTTTGGCGTGAAGAAGTAAAAATATGCTGTTTCGTCTTGGCCGGGGCGCGGCGCTCGCGCTCCCGGTCGTCGTGGCGCTCGCGCTGTCTCCGGCGCTGGGTGCGGAAAATGAGGACGCTGCGCCAGTCGCGGAGCTTGGGGAAGCCGCTTCCCCGACGCCGGAAAAAGCTCCGCCGCTGGCCGGGGACGCCGCGCCGCCGATAGTGGGGGTCGGGGAGGAAGTCTCCCTGGCACCGGAGCAGGTTCTGCCGCTGGCCCAGGCGCTTCTGGATCAGGGGCTGGTGGATGAGGCGGAAAACATCTACCGCTCCCTTCTCCGATCCGCCGCCAGCGAAGACCTGCGCATCGAGGCGGCTTTCCAGATCGGGCAGATTCTCGTTTTCCGGGGACGCTACCGCGAGGCCATCCACTATTTTGTCGACATTCTCAACCGCAATCCGGATTTGCCCCGTGTTCGCCTGGACTTGGCCCGCGCCTATTTTCTGGACGGAAACTATACGGACGCGACCTTTCAGTTCGAATTGCTCAAGGGCGGAGCGCTTCCGCCAGAGGTGATCGCCAACGTGGATGTCTTTCTGGACACCATCCGCCGCAAGAAGAACTGGACGCTGGATTTTTCCCTGACCCCGGCTTCGGATTCCAACATCAACCAGGTTTCAGGCGGCAGACAGGAGTGCCTGGACACCATTTTCGGCACCCTTTGCCGCCCGCTGGATAAAAAGGGCAGCGGCGTTGGCGTGAATTTCAATATCAATTTCGATTATTTCAAGCGCCTCAGCCAGGATTGGGGACTGCGGGCCAGCGCGGGTTTTCATGCCATGGAGTACAGCGCGCGGGATTATGACAGTTATATCCTCTACGCCGCGCTGGGGCCGCGCTACCTGTGGGCGAGCGGCGAGGCCAGTTTGCAGCCCACGTTCCGCAGGCGCTGGATCGCCGGCAGGGAATACAGCAGGGAGACCGGCCTGAGCCTGGAAGGGCGCAGGATCCTGGGGCGTCTCGTCCTGAACGCCAATGCGAGTTACGGGGCGACGGACTACGATGAAAAATGGGTGAATGACATATTTCGCGGCCCGCTCTGGAGTGTGAGCTTGCAACCCCGCTATATTTTGAACGATCGTACTTTCGTGCAGTTGGGGTTGGGTTTTCTGCGCGAAAATACTAGGGATTCTGCCTATGCCTATGATGGCTGGATTTATTCCCTGGGCCTCTACCGCATTCTTCCCCATGGTTTTTCCGTCTATCTCGAAGGTAGTCTCATCCAGGCAAGGTACCATGCCTCGCAGTGGTATGTCACAAAGGACAACGGGCTGGGCGAGGCGGTGCGCAGGAACGATACCAGGGGGCTGCTGCTTTCCCTGTCCAGCACCCGGCTGGAAAAATATAATCTGACGCCGACTCTGCAATATAGTTATACCCGATCCGATTCCAACATCCGGATCTGGGAATACGAACGCAATCGCGTGGATTTGCTGTTCAATCTCAAGATATAGGTTTTTCCGTCCAATCCGTGGCGAGCGTGAGGAGGTTGTGCGTCGCGCGCAGGGGAACGGCTTGCCTTTGCATGGTGTTTCCCGCCTTGGGGGTGCCGTATAATCTTCCGCTGAATTTGCCAGGCAGGCGCGCATGACCCGTAAAAAAACTCCCCATTGGCATCCAGACCTTCCGCGAAATCTGCGAGGACAGCTGTTGCAAGCGGGAGCGCAATGTGGCGGGTTTCGCTGCGGAGCGTCTGGACGGCTGATGTCCTGGCCCGGCTTTGTACGATGTTTTCTGGATGCCCGTGGGGCAGGAGAGGGGAAGATGTCTTACCTCGAAGAGGTCGCGGTCGGCGACCGTTATGTCAGCCGGGAATATCCGCTCGATGCGGCGGGGATCAAGGCGTTTGCGCGCGATTTCGATCCGCAGCCGTTTCATCTCGACGAGGATTTCGCCGCGCGTTCCTTTTTCGGCGGGCTGGCTGCCAGCGGTTGGCACACGGCGGCGATCACCATGCGGCTGATGGTGGAAAGCGTCCCTTTCGCGGGCGGGTTGATCGGGGCGGGGGTCGAGCTTTCGTGGCCCCGCCCGGCCCGTCCGGGCGACGTGCTCCGCGTCGAGAGCGAGATTACCGCCATCGCGCCGTCCCGGAGCAAGCCGGATCGCGGCATCGTGACCTTGCAAAGCGATACGTTCAACCAGCGTGGCGAGCCGGTGCAAAAGCTGGTGTCGAAGCTGTTGCTGTTTCGGCGGCCGGTCGAGGTTTCCGCATGAGCTTCATTGATCTTCCCCAGATGATTTCCGCCGGCGGCAGCGTGCGGCTGCCTGGCTCCAAGAGCATTTCCAACCGCGCGCTGCTTTTGGCGGCGCTGGCTGACGGGGTAACGGAAATCCGTGGTTTGCTGGTTTCCGACGATACGGCGCGGATGCTGGATGCCTTGCGGGCGCTCGGGGTGGAGAGCGTCGAATCGGAGGAAGGGCGCTGGCTCGTCACGGGATGCGCGGGGCGCTTTCCGGTGCGGCGGGCGGATCTGTTCCTCGGCAACGCGGGCACGGCGTTCCGTTCACTGACCGCCGTGTTGGCTCTGGCTGGGGGGGATTACGTGCTCGAGGGCGTGCCGCGCATGCATGAGCGGCCTGTCGGCGATCTGGTCGATGCGCTGCGGCAGTTGGGGGCGGAGATTGATTATCTGGAACGCGAGGGGTATCCGCCCCTGCGTCTGAAGCCGGCGGCGATCCGCCCGGGCGGCGTGGTCGGGGTGCGCGGCGATGTGTCCAGTCAATTCCTGACCGGCCTCTTGATGGCTTTGCCGCTTACGGGGGTGGAAACCAGGGTGGTCGTGACGGGCGAGCTCATTTCCCGGCCTTATGTGGACATCACGCTTGATCTGATGGCCCGCTTCGGTGTGCGCGTGGCGCGGGGGGAGGGGCCGTCTTTCGTCGTGCCGGCGGCGGCACGGTATGTCTCGCCCGGCGTTTTCGCGGTCGAGGGCGATGCGTCTTCCGCGTCCTATTTTCTCGCGGCGGGCGCGATCGGCGCGCGCCGCGGTCGGCCGTTGCGGGTCGAGGGGGTGGGGCGGCGTTCCCTTCAGGGCGATGTGCGTTTTGCCGAGGCGCTGGCGCACATGGGCGCGGAAATCGACATGGGCGACGACTGGATGGAAGCCAGCCGCCCGCCGGAGGGCCTGCGCGGCATCGCGCTCGACGCCAACCACATTCCCGACGCCGCGATGACGTTGGCTGTGGTCGCGCTTTTCGCCAGGGGCGAGACGCGCCTGGGCAATATAGCCAGCTGGCGGGTGAAGGAGACCGACCGTCTTGCCGCGATGGCGCGCGAGTTGGGCAAGCTGGGCGCGCGGGTGGAGGAAGGGCGCGACTTTCTCGTCATCGCGCCGCCGGACGACGGACAGCCGCTGCGCGCGGCGGACATCGGCACTTACGATGACCACCGCATGGCGATGTGTTTTTCGCTGGCTGCCTTCGGCACGCCCTTGCGCGTCGATGATCCTGGCTGCACGGCGAAGACTTTTCCCGATTATTTCGCGCGTTTCGGGCGCGTCGCCACGCCCGCGCCGGTGATCGCCATCGATGGCCCCACCGCCTCGGGCAAGGGCACGGTGTCGGCGCGGGTGGCGCAGGCGCTCGGTTTTCATTATCTCGATTCCGGGGCGCTCTATCGCCTCACGGCGCTGGCTGCGCGCGAGGCGGGTGTGGCGTGGACGGACGAGGCGGGCGTGGCGGCGGTGGCGGCGCGGCTGGATGTGCGCTTCGGCGACGGGGATGTCTGGCTGGCCGGCCGTGAGGTGAGCGCGGACATCCGCCAGGAAAGCATTTCCGGCGGGGCCTCGAAAGTGGCGGCGCTGCCGCGGGTGCGCGAGGCGCTCTTGTTCCGGCAGCGGGCGTTTCACCGTGCGCCGGGGCTGGTCGGCGATGGGCGCGACATGGCCTCGGTGGTGTTCCCGCATGCCGGGTTGAAGATATTTTTGACAGCCAGCGTCGGGGTACGCGCCGAAAGACGTTATAAGCAGTTGATCGGAAAGGGTGTGGCTGTTAGCATGGACGACTTGCTGCGAGACTTGCGGGAGAGGGACGCGCGCGATGCCGCCCGTTCTGTCGCGCCCTTGCGGCAACAACCGGATGCGGTTTTGCTCGATACCACGAAAATGGACATCGAGGAAGCCGTGGCTTTCGTCCTCGGTCTCGCGCGGGATCGGGGGGTGGCTACCGGTTGAACGACACGGCGCGCGGGGAATTCCCGGCGCGTTTTTTGCCAACCATCCTCTTTGCCGCCCTCGCGGCGGTTCCGAACCACTTCTACTTTCATGTCAACCATCAGTCCCGCCATCCAGACCGGCAACGAGAGCTTTGCCGCCCTTTTTGAAGAAAGCCTCTCCCTCCAGGAAATGCGCGCCGGTGAAGTCATCACCGCCGAAGTCGTGCGCATCGACCAGAATTTCGTCGTCGTCAATGCCGGCCTCAAGTCCGAGAGCTATGTCCCGATCGACGAGTTCCGCAACGACCGCGGCGAGATCGAAGCCCAGGTCGGCGATTTCGTCCACGTCGCCATCGAGGCGCTCGAAGACGGTTACGGTGAAACGCGCCTGTCGCGCGACAAGGCCAAGCGCATCTCGGCCTGGAACGATCTCGAAAAGGCGCTCAACGACGGCTTGCTGGTAAAGGGCGTCATCACCACCCGCGTCAAGGGCGGCCTGACGGTGATGACCAACAGCATCCGCGCCTTCCTGCCGGGTTCGCTGGTCGACATGCGCCCGGTCAAGGACACCACGCCGTATGAAGGCAAGGAGTTCGAGTTCAAGGTCATCAAGCTCGACCGCAAGCGCAACAACGTCGTGGTGTCGCGCCGCGCCGTGCTCGAAGAATCCATGGGCGAGGAGCGCGACAAGCTGCTCTCCACCCTCAAGGAAGGCACGGTGGTCAAGGGCGTGGTCAAGAACATCACCGACTACGGCGCCTTCGTCGATCTCGGCGGCATCGACGGCCTGCTGCACATCACCGACCTGGCCTGGCGTCGCGTGCGCCATCCCTCGGAAGTGCTCAACGTCGGCGACGAGATCGAAGCCAAGGTGCTCAAGTTCGACCAGGAAAAGAACCGCGTCTCGCTCGGCCTCAAGCAGCTCGGCGAAGATCCGTGGGTGGGCATCGCCCGCCGCTATCCGCAGGGCACGCGCCTGTTCGGCAAGGTGACGAACATCACCGACTACGGCGCTTTCGTTGAAGTGGAGCAGGGCATCGAAGGGCTGGTGCACGTCTCCGAAATGGACTGGACCAACAAGAACATCCATCCCACCAAGGTCGTGCAACTCGGCGACGAGGTCGAAGTGATGATCCTCGAAATCGACGAGGATCGCCGCCGCATCTCGCTCGGCATGAAGCAGTGCGCTTCCAACCCGTGGGACGATTTCGCCATCAATCACAAGAAGGGCGACAAGGTGCGCGGCCAGATCAAGTCGATCACCGACTTTGGCGTCTTCATCGGCCTGGAAGGCGGCATCGACGGTCTGGTGCACCTCTCCGACCTGTCGTGGAGCGAGTCCGGCGAGGAGGCCGTGCGCCGCTTCAAGAAGAACGACGAAGTCGAAGCCGTGGTGCTGGGCATCGATGTCGAGCGCGAGCGCATCTCGCTGGGCGTCAAGCAGCTCGAAGGCGATCCCTTCACCAATTTCATCGCCACCCACGAGAAGAACAGCGTGGTGCGCGGCACGGTGAAATCGGTCGAGGCGCGCGGCGCGGTCGTCGCGCTGGCTGACGATGTCGAAGGCTACCTGCGCGCTTCCGAAGCCGCCGCGCAACGGGTCGAGGATCTGACCACGCTGCTCAAGGAAGGCGACGAGATCGAGGCGGTCGTCATCAACGTCGATCGCAAGACCCGTTCGATCAGCCTGTCGGTGCGCGCCAGGGATCAGGTCGAACAGAACGAGGTCATGAACAAGCTCGCTTCCGAGAGCGCCGCTTCCTCCGGGACGACCAACCTCGGCGCGCTGCTCAAGGCCAAATTGAACGAACAGAAACAGTAGACGGCCGCTTCCATGACCAGATCGGAGTTGGTGGCTCAGCTTGCCGCGCGCTTTCCCCAGCTGGTGGTGAAAGACGCCGATTTCGCGGTCAAGGCGATCCTCGATGCGATGACCCATGCCCTCGCGGGCGGGCATCGCATCGAGATCCGTGGTTTCGGCAGCTTTTCTCTCAATTACCGACCGTCGCGCGTCAGCCGCAATCCCCGATCCGGCGACAGGGTGCATGTGCCCGAAAAGTACGTCCCCCATTTCAAGGCCGGCAAGGAATTGCGGGAACGCGTCGACATCGGCGGCGCGTAAGCGTGCGCGGACATCGGCGGCGGTATGCGATTACAATCGGCGGGCAGCCTTGGCTGCCTTCTTTTTTGCCCCGCGCTCGGAGATAATGCCGCCCATGCGTGCGCTCATCTGGTTCGTCCGCCTCGTCCTGTTCCTCTTCCTGTTCGGTTTCGCGGTCAAGAACGGCCACGTCGCCGACCTGTATTTCTTCTTCGGCGGGCAATGGCATTTGCCGCTGGTATTCATCATCCTGGTGGCTTTCGGCATCGGCGCCCTGCTCGGGGTGACGGCCACGATTACCTCGCTGCTGCGGCAGCGGCGCGAAATCTCCCGGCTGCGCAGGCAACTCGACCGCGCCGAGCAGGCGGCGGGCGAGGGCGCGCAGCCGCCCGGGCCGCTCTGATCCGGCATGGACATCGAACTGTGGTGGTTGCTGGCTTTGCCGCTTTTCTTCGCCCTCGGGTGGCTGGCGGCGCGCATCGACATCCGGCAGGTCGTGCATGAATCGCGCGCCTTGCCCCGCTCCTATCTGAGCGGGCTCAACTTTCTGCTCAACGAGCAGCCGGACAAGGCGATCGACTCTTTCATCGAAGCGGTGCGCATCGACCCGCAGACGGTGGAACTGCATTTCGCCCTCGGTTCGCTCTTCCGCCGCCGGGGCGAGACCGACCGCGCCATCCGCATCCACCAAGTGCTCGTCGACCGCGAAGACCTCACCGAAGAACAGCGTCTCCAGGCGCTCGGCGAACTGGGGCAGGATTTCCTCAAGGCCGGGCTGCTCGACCGCGCCGAGGCGGTGTTCCTGAAACTCAAGGATTCGCGCATCGACGATGTGGCCTCGCGCTACCTGCTCGAAATCTACCAGCAGGAAAAAGAATGGGAAAAGGCCATCGGGATCGCCGATACCCTTCCCGGCCACGAAAGCGTGCATTGGCGGCGCGAAGTCGCCAATTTCCATTGCGAACTGGCTCTGCGGGCGCTGGCTGATTCCCGCTTCGACGACGTCGAAAAGCACGTGTCGACGGCCCTGTCGATCAACCGCAAATGCGTGCGCGCGAGCCTGATCCTGGGCGAGCTGCGCTTCGCCCAGTGCCGGAACGAAGAGGCGCTGGAAGCCTGGAAGCGGATCGAGGGGCAAGACCCCGTCTACCTGTCGCTCGTCGCGCAGAAAATCCTGGACGCCTATGGTCGCCTTGGGCGCATCGAGCAGGGGCATCTGCTGCTGCGCGCCTGGCTCGAACATCATCCCTCGCTCGACCTGCTCGACGAGCTTTTCCACTGGGAAATCGAAAAAGTCGGCGCCCAGGCGGCTTACGAACTGGTGCGCGAAGAACTGCGCCGCAATCCAACCCTGCTCGGCCTGGACAAGCTGCTCGAAGCGGCCTTGCTGACCGCGCCCGCCGAACACCGCGGCGACATCGAATTGGTCAGGCAGTTGATCCACAACCACACGCGCCGGGTGGCGCGCTACCGGTGCGACGCCTGCGGCTTCAAGGCGCGGCAGTTCTACTGGCGCTGTCCGGCCTGCGGCGGCTGGGAAACCTACCCGCCGCGGCGCACCGAAGAATTCGATCTCACACCATGAAATGGGGCGGGAAGGCGCATGAAAATCACAATCGTGGGAACAGGCTATGTCGGACTCGTCAGCGGCGCATGCCTGGCTGATGTCGGCAACGACGTGCTCTGTCTCGATGTCGATCCGGACAAGATCCGCATCCTGGAGAGCGGCGACATACCGATCCACGAACCCGGCCTGCTGGAGATCGTGCGCCGCAATGCCAGGGTGGGACGGCTGGCTTTCACCACCGACATCGAACGCGCCGTCCGCCACGGCACGGTGCAATTCATCGCCGTCGGCACGCCCCCGGACGAAGACGGCTCGGCCGACCTGCAATACGTCCTGGCCGCGGCGCGCAACATCGGGCGCTGCATGGACGACTACCGGGTCGTGGTCGATAAATCGACGGTGCCGGTCGGCACCGGCGACAAAGTGCGCGCGGCCATTGGCGAAGAACTGGCTGCGCGCGGCGCGGAAATCGACTACGCCGTGGTCTCCAACCCCGAATTCCTCAAAGAAGGCGCGGCGGTGGAAGACTTCATGCGCCCGGATCGCATCATCGTCGGCGCCGGGGACGAGCGCGCCATCGCCCTGATGCGCGAAATCTACGCGCCCTTCCAGCGCAACCGCGGAAAGCTGCTCGTCATGGATCTCAAAAGCGCCGAACTCACCAAATACGCCGCCAACGCCATGCTCGCCACCCGCATCAGCTTCATGAACGAGCTGGCCAACCTCGCCGAAACCCTGGGCGCGGACATCGAACTCGTGCGCCAGGGCATCGGTTCCGACCCGCGCATCGGCTGGCATTTCCTCTACGCCGGCTGCGGCTACGGCGGCTCGTGCTTTCCCAAGGACGTGAAGGCGCTGGCGCGCACCGGGCGCGAAGCGGGCCACGACCTGCGGGTACTGCGCGCGGTGGAAGAAGCCAACGACGCGCAGAAGCGCCGCCTCGTCGACAAGATCACCGCCCGTTTCGGCGAAAAACTCGATGGCCTGCGTTTCGCCCTCTGGGGGCTCGCCTTCAAACCCGACACCGACGACATGCGCGAAGCGCCGAGCCGCGTCATCATCGGAGAACTGCTCCGGCGCGGCGCCAGCATCACCGCTTACGACCCCGTGGCGATGACCGAAGCGCGCCGCATTTTCGGCGACAGGCACCCGGGGCTGGCGTATGCCGTCAGGCCGATGGAAGCGGCGCTCGGCGCCGATGCCCTCATCATCGTCACCGAGTGGAAGGAATTCCGCAGTCCGGATTTCGACGTCATCCGCACCGCGCTCAGGCAACCGCTCATCTTCGACGGGCGCAACATGTACGACCCCGCGGCGATGCGGCGTTACGGCATCGAATATCACGGCATGGGCCGACACTGACAGGAGTGAAGATGGCGTTCAGGACGCTCGAAGACTACGTCGGACAAACCCCGCTGGTGCGGCTCAAGCGCATCGACGCCGGGCGGGGCAATGTCATCCTCGCCAAGCTCGAAGGCAACAACCCCGCCGGATCGGTCAAGGATCGGCCCGCGCTCTCGATGATCATGCGGGCCGAGGCGCGCGGGCAGATCAAGGCCGGCGACTGCCTGATCGAAGCCACCAGCGGCAACACCGGCATCGCGCTGGCGATGGCGGCGGCCATCCGCGGCTACCGCATGATCCTGGTGATGCCCGAAAACCAGAGCGTCGAACGCCGCCAGAGCATGCGCGCCTTCGGCGCCGAGCTTGTCCTCACCCCCCGTGACGGCGGCATGGAAATGGCGCGCGACGTCGCCGAGAAAATGCGCGACGAAGGGCGCGGCATCATCCTCGACCAGTTCGCCAACCCCGACAACCCGCAAGCGCACTACGAAGGCACCGGCCCCGAAATCTGGGAACAGACCGGGGGACTTGTCACGCACTTCGTCAGTTCGATGGGCACCACCGGCACCCTGATGGGCGTTTCGCGCTATCTCAAGGAACAGAATCCGGCGGTACGGATCATCGGCTGCCAGCCGGAAGAAGGCTCGCAAATACCCGGCATCCGCAAATGGCAGCCGGAATACCTGCCGCGCATCTACGACGGCGCCCGCGTCGACCAGCTCGAATACGTGACCCAGGCCGACGCCGAAGAAATGACCCGCCGCCTGGCGCGCGAAGAAGGCATCTTCGCCGGCATCTCCTCGGGCGGCGCCATGCACGTCGCGCTGCGGCTCGCCGCCGGGCTGGAAAACGCCGTGATCGTCGGCATCGTCTGCGACCGTGGTGACCGCTATCTTTCCACTGGCGTCTTTCCGGCATGAGGTGATGATGGCCGCCGCACTCATCTTCGACATCGAAACCATCCCCGACATCGCCGGCCTGCGCCGTCTCCACGACCTGCCGGCGAGTCTTTCCGACGACGAAGTCGCCGAATTCGCCTTCCAGCAGCGCCGCGCCGCCACCGGCAACGATTTCCTGCCCCACTACCTGCAACGGGTGGTGACGATCTCCTGCGCCCTCCACAGCCCCGGCCAGTTCCGCGTTTTCTCGCTCTCCGAACCCGACAGCGGCGAAGGCGAAATCATCCAGCGGTTTTTCGACGGCATCGAAAAATACACCCCGCAACTCGTTTCCTGGAACGGCGGCGGGTTCGACTTACCCGTACTGCACTACCGTGGCCTTCTCCATGGCGTCGTCGCGCCGCGCTACTGGGATCTGGGCGACGGCGACTACGCCGACTCGCGCGAATTCAAGTGGAACAACTACATCAGCCGCTACCACGCCCGCCACCTCGACCTGATGGACTTGCTCGCCCTCTACCAGCCGCGCGCCAACGCGCCGCTCGACGACCTCGCCAAGCTCATGGGCTATCCCGGCAAACTCGGCATGGACGGCTCCGCCGTCTGGGCGGCGTGGCAGGCGGGGCGCATAGCCGAGATCCGCGACTACTGCGAGACGGATGTCGTGAACACCGGCCTCGTCTACCTGCGCTTCCTGAAAATGCGCGGCGCGCTGGATCGGGCGGGATGGGCGCGCGAACTCGCCATGGTGCGCGACACGCTGGAGAAGATCGACGCGCCGCACTGGAAAGAATTCCTCGCGGCGTGGCCGGCGGAGCCGGTCGGCGACTGACATTCCGCCCAGGCGCACAACCGCCATTTGCCTGCACCGAACGGCGCAACCCATTCCAACCCGACACTTTTCCCGCAGGCAGGCAAGGCCATCGCGCGGGCGCGGGCCGATCGCGGAGCGTCAAAAGCGGGCGATCCGGCAGGCCGGGCCGTCGCGGGAGCGTTTTTATTGCTCATACCTCGCGTAAATAGACTACAATCCCTCCGCCTTACCCCCCGCACATACCTTTTCATCCAATTAGTAAAGGAAGCATTGCATGTCACACGAAATTTTCATCAAGATCGAAGGCATCGACGGAGAATCCAAGCAGGCCGCCCACAAGGGCTGGATCGACGTCATCAACTTCGGTTACAGCGTC
>JAIRNL010000025.1 GCA_031258035.1 Azoarcus sp.
CCCCGTCCGATCCCGTCCGCGTGCTTCCTGACACACTGTTCCCTTGCTTTTTCTTGTCTTTCGCTTGCCAGTCCATCTATAGCGTCTTTATCATCCGGCGCTTCACCACCCTGCGGGCATCTTTGCCCGACACCGGACAGGCAGGCATGAGCAAACAACTTATCATCGCGGAAAAACCTTCGGTGGCGCAGGATATCGCCCGCGCGCTGGGCGGCTTCACCAAGGAAAAGGACTATTTCGAGTCCGACGGCTACGTGCTGTCATCGGCCGTCGGCCATCTGCTCGAACTGACCGTGCCCGAGGAGTTCGAGGTCAAGCGCGGCAAGTGGACGTTCGCCCACCTGCCGGTGATCCCGCCGCACTTCGCGCTCCGGCCGATCGAGAAAACCGACGACCGCCTGAAGCTCCTCACCCGCCTCATCAGGCGCAAGGATGTCAGCGGCCTCATCAACGCCTGCGACGCCGGGCGCGAGGGCGAGCTGATCTTCAATTTCATCGTGCGCCACGCGGGCGCGAACAAACCCATGCAGCGGCTGTGGCTGCGCTCCATGACCGCGACCGCGATCCGCGACGGTTTTGCGCGCCTGCGCACCGCGGGCGAGGTCGAGGGCCTGCGCAATGCCGCCATCTGCCGCGCCGAATCCGATTGGCTGATCGGCATCAACGGCACACGGGCGATGACCGCGTTCAACTCGAAGACCGGGGGTTTCCACCTCACCACGGTCGGCCGGGTGCAGACGCCGACCCTGGCGATCGTGGTCGAACGCGAGGACAAGATCCGCAAGTTCAAACCACGCGATTATTGGGAACTGGAAGCCCGCTTCGCTTGCGCCGCCGGGGAATACACCGGGCGATGGTTCGACGAGAAATTCAGGAAATCCGAGGACGACGAGCACGCCAACGCCCACAGGCTCTGGGACGAGGCCCGCGCCGAAGCCATCCGCGACAAGTGCGCGGGCAAGCCGGGCGCGGTCACGGAAGAATCGAAGCCATCGATGCAACTGTCGCCGCTGCTTTTCGATCTCACCAGCTTGCAGCGCGAGGCCAATGGCCGCTTCGGTTTTTCGGCGCGCACCACTTTGCAGCTTGCCCAGGCCCTGTACGAAAAACACAAGGCGCTCACTTATCCGCGTACCGATGCGCGCGCCCTGCCCGAGGATTACCTTGGCACGGTGAAGGATGTCATGCGCGGCCTGCCCGAGGACTATGCCCCGTTCGCCGATGAGATCGCGCGCCGGGACTGGGTGAAACCGAACAAGCGCATTTTCAACAACGCCAAGATTTCCGACCACTTCGCCATCATCCCCACCGGCACGGCGCCGAAAAGCCTGTCGGAAGCCGAGCAGAAAATCTACGATCTCGTCACGCGCCGTTTTCTCGCCGTGTTTTATCCCGCCGCCGAATATCGTCTCACCACCCGCGTGACCCGCGTCGCCGACGAGACTTTCAAGACCGAAGGCAAGGTGTTGGTGAGCGCCGGGTGGCTTGCCATCTACGGCAAGGAAGCCGCCGGCGCGCGCGAGGAAGGCGGGGAAGGCGCGCGGCTGGTTCCCGTGTCCGCCAACGAAACGGTACAGACTGAAGAGATCCTGCTCCGCGCCCTGCAAACCAGGCCACCGGCGCGTTTCAACGAAGCCACGCTGCTCTCGGCAATGGAAGGCGCGGGCAAGATGGTCGATGACGAGGAATTGCGCGCGGCGATGGCCGAACGCGGGCTGGGAACGCCGGCCACGCGGGCGCAGATCATCGAAGGGCTGCTCACGGAGCAATACTTGTACCGGGAAGGACGGGAACTGATCCCCAGCGCCAAGGCGTTCTCGCTCATCACCCTCATCAAGGGGCTGGGTATCGACGCCCTCGCCTCGCCCGAACTCACCGGCGGCTGGGAATACAAGCTTGCCCGCATGGAACGCGGCGAATTGTCGCGCGAAGCTTTCATGGGCGAGATCGCCGACATGACCCGCGACGTGGTCGAGCGCGCGCGCCGTTTCGAGTCCGATACGGTGCCGGGCAATTTCGTCACGCTCGGCGCGCCCTGCCCGAAATGCGGCGGCGTGGTGAAAGAGAATTACAAGAAATTCGCCTGTCAGTCCTGCGACTGGAGCACCTGGAAAATCGTCGCCGGCCGCCAGTTCGAGATCGGTGAAATCGAAACTCTGCTGCGCGAGGGGCGAATCGGGCCGCTCTTGGGCTTTCGCAACAGGATGGGACGGCTTTTCAATGCCGAGGTCGTCCTCAACGAGGACAGGCAGCCCACGTTCGATTTCGGCCAGCCCAAGGAGGGCGAAGCCGCCGAGGCGGTCGATTTTTCCGGGCAGGAATCGGTCGGCCCTTGCCCCAAGTGCCAGTCCCGCGTCTTCGAGCATGGGTTGGCCTACGTCTGCGAAAAATCGGTCGGGCCGGAGAAAAGCTGCGATTTCCGCTCGGGCAAGGTCATCCTGCAACAGCCGGTCGAACGCGGGCAGATGCAAAAGCTCCTTGCCGAGGGCCGGACGGATTTGCTGCGCGGTTTCGTCTCCGCCCGCACGCGCCGCAAGTTCTCGGCCTTTCTCGTGCGCGGCGAGGATGGCAAGGTCGGTTTCGAGTTCGAGCCGCGCGCGCCGAAGGCCGCAAAGGCGAAAGCGGGAAAAACCGCCGCCGGCGATCCCGGCGCGAAAAAAAAGACCGCCTGAGCGAACGTCGGCGGCTAACCGCGGTGAAGCACACAAAAACATGTAAACCTTCTTTCATGGTCGTTCCTGGTGGGCTAGAATGGCCGCGCATCCGCCCCTTGGCATTAAGCCCTCTCGACAACCCGGAGAGTGTGCCGAACCCCTGGGGCTTTTTCATGCCCACCCATACCGGAGGAAACGCGCATATGTGGGGTCGGATTGCCATCCTGATTGATGGCGGGTTCTTCCTTAATCGGAACGTCCCGCAAAAACAGCGGATGCCATCGAAACAGAATAACCAGATCATGTCTCTTTCCCCGCCATGAATGCGCTTCACTCCCCCGGACTCCTGCGCGACGTCGAACGCCGACGCACTTTCGCCATCATTTCCCACCCTGACGCCGGCAAGACCACACTGACTGAAAAACTGCTGCTTTTCGGCGGCGCGATCCAGCTTGCGGGTACGGTCAAGGCGCGCAAATCGGCGCGGCACGCCACTTCGGACTGGATGGAAGTGGAAAAGCAGCGCGGTATCTCGGTAACAAGCTCGGTGATGCAGTTCGACTACCGGGGCCACACGATCAATTTGCTCGACACGCCGGGGCACGAGGACTTTTCCGAAGACACCTACCGCGTGCTCACCGCCGTCGACGCCGCGGTGATGGTGATCGACGCCGCCAAGGGCGTCGAAGCGCAGACGGTCAAATTGCTCGAAGTCTGCCGCCTGCGCAATACGCCGATCATCACCTTCATCAACAAGCTCGACCGCGAGGTGCGCGAGCCTTTCGATCTCCTGGCCGAGATCGAAGATGTGCTCGGGATCGCCTGCGCGCCCGTTACCTGGCCGATCGGCATGGGCAAGGCTTTTCGCGGCGTCTATCACCTGCTCGACGACCGCACGCTGGCTTTTGCCGCCGGGGAGGAACACCGCAGTGAGGCTGACGTGATCGCGGGGCTCGCCAATCCCGAGCTGGACAGCCGTTATCCCGCCGAAATCGGCCAGGTGCGCGACGACGTCGCCCTGCTGCACGACGCTTCACCACCGTTCGAGCTTGCCGAATTCCTCGCGGGCCGGCAAAGCCCGGTATTTTTTGGTTCCGGAATCAACAACTTTGGCGTGCAGGAAATTCTTCAGGCGCTGATCGACTGGGCGCCGCCGCCACAGGCGCGCATCGCGGCCACGCCCGGCGGCGACGGCGCGCGCATGGTGCAACCCTCTGAACCCGCCTTCACCGGCTTCGTGTTCAAGATCCAGGCCAATATGGATCCGCGCCACCGCGACCGCATCGCTTTTTTCCGCATCTGTTCAGGACGCTACGCTTCGGGGATGAAAGTGCGCCACGTCCGGGACGGGCGCGAGATGAAGCTCGCCAACGCGCTCACCTTCATGGCCAACGAACGGGTGCTGAAAGAAGACGGCGTGGCCGGCGACATTATCGGCATCCACAATCACGGGCAATTGCAGATCGGCGATACCCTGACCGAGGGCGAGACGCTCGGCTTCAAGGGCATTCCCTATTTTTCGCCCGAACTGTTCCGGGCCGCGAGGCTGCGCGATCCGCTCAAATCCAAGCAGTTGCAGAAAGGGTTGCAGGAACTCGGCGAAGAAGGCGCAATACAGGTTTTCGCGCTGGAGGGCGGCCAGATGCTGCTGGGCGCGGTCGGGCAATTGCAGTTTGAAGTTGTCGCCCAACGCCTGAAAGACGAATACAAGGTCGACGCCATCTTTGAAGCCGCCGACATACATACCGCGCGCTGGCTCACTTTTCCCGACGACGTCACGCGGCACAATTTCGAGCGCGAGCAGGCGCTGCGGCTCGGGCGGGATGTCGACGGCAACCTGGTTTATCTGGCCAGCAGCCGCTACAACCTCGAAGTCACGATGGAAAAGTGGCCAAAAGTTTCTTTCCATGCCACTCGTGAGCATGGGCAGGTGCTCGCCTGAGCCGCCGACGATGAGCGCCTCCGGAGACGACGACGAGGACGTCACCCGCCGCATGGGGCGCGGCATGGCGTGGCTGGCCGCGGTGGCGCTGATCGGCCTGTTGTGGCTGTTTTTCGAGGGCGTCGAGGCGCGGCGCGACAATCCCAACCGCAAACTCGCCACCGTGCCCGGCGCCGATACCGAGCTGGTGTTGAAGCGCAACCATGCCGGTCACTACATCGCGCCCGGCACCATCAACGGCCGGCCGGTCACTTTCATGCTCGATACTGGCGCAACGCAGGTGGCGATACCCGCGAAACTGGGGGCAAGCCTCGGCCTGCCCGCCGGGCCGGTCATCCGGGTCTCCACCGCCAACGGCCATGTCGAGGCGCGGATGACGACCATCAGCGAACTGGGCCTCGGCCCTTTCGTCGCCCGGCAGGTACAAGGCAGCCTCAATCCGGGCATGGATCATGACGACATGATCCTGCTCGGCATGAACGTGCTCAGGCATCTGGAATTCACCCAGCGCGGCGACACGCTCATCTTGCGGGCCTTGCCGCGATGAGACCGCGGCGAGGCGACCGGGCGAAGATCAGAATGGCGGATTGCCGGACGGGGTAGCGGAAGATTCCGCCACCGGCTCCCCGCCGAGTGCCTCGGTCAAGGCCGGCAACAGTCTCCGGAATTCGCCGGACATCAGCGCGAATTCCGCATCGAACAGCGCCTCGGCATCGTCCTCGCCGCCGAGGTTTTCGCGCACCACGTCGAGAAAATCCAGCCGCTTGAGTTCGAGCTTGTCGGTCAGTATGAAACTCACCCGGTCATCGAAGGTCATCGCCAGCTTGGTCGGCAGTTTTCCCGTCGAGAGGTGATCCTTGATTTCGCCGCCGTCGAGCGGGTGATGGGCATAGCGTACCGTCGCTTTTTCCTCGCTGATCGAGCGCAGTTCGCAATCCAGGTCGACGGTGAAATTCGGCGGCGCTTCGCCAGCCAACCAGTCGGCCATCGCGGAAGAAGGCGAGCGCCCGGTGCGCAGCAACGTCAATGGGAATTCATCGAGCGAGTCGCGGAGGAATTCCAGAATCTCTTCGGCGCGCGCCTGGCTGGAGGCGTCGATGCCAAGCCAACCGCCGACCGGGTCTATCCACGCAAAGGCGCGACGGCGACGGGTGAAGGCCCGTGGCAGCAGTTCCTGCATCACTTGCTCGCGCAGGTCGCGGATCTGCTTGCGTCCCGGTTTGTAGCCTTGTTTTTCGGCGATTTCCGCCGCGCGCTCGTCGGCTTCCTGTCGCACGACCGAGGACGGCAACAGCCGGGATTCGACGCCAAGCGCAATCAGCCATTGCCGGTCGATCGCGCGCAGCAAGGGGCCGTCGTCACGGGGCGGTACCCAGCCGCGCGATTCCATGTCCTGGCTGCCGCAGGGCCGCAAGGGGCGCGCCGCAAGCCTTGCCTCGAATTCAGACAGGCCGATGTTCCATCCGGCGGGAAGACGATAGAGCTGGAGATTCCTGAACCACATGACAAAT
>JAIRNL010000076.1 GCA_031258035.1 Azoarcus sp.
TCGCCGCCTTCGATATGAGCCTGCCCTCCTTCTCACGTCCACGCCGCCGCGGCATTTACATCCTGCCCAACCTTTTCACCACCGCGGCGCTTTTCTGTGGGTTCTTCGCCATCGTGCAGGCGATGAATCACCAGTACGAGGCCGCCGCCATCGCCATCTTCGTCGCCATGGTGTTCGACGGCCTCGACGGACGCATCGCCCGCCTCACCGGCACGCAGAGCGAGTTCGGCGCCCAATATGATTCCCTGTCCGACATGGTGTGCTTCGGGGCCGCGCCGGCGCTGGTGGTCTATGAATGGGCGCTCATGGATCTGGGCAAGATCGGCTGGATCGCCTCGTTCATCTACTGCGCGGGCGCGGCGTTGCGGCTGGCCAGGTTCAACACCAACATCGACATCGTCGACAAGCGGTTCTTCCAGGGCCTGCCCAGCCCCGCCGCCGCGGCGCTGATCGCCGGCACGGTGTGGCTGGCCATCGACAACCAATTGACCCCCGGCGATGACGCGCCCTGGTTGCGCGCCCTGGCTTGCCTGATTACGTTCTTCGCCGGTATTTCCATGGTCGGCAACGTGCCGTTCTGGAGCGGCAAGAGCATCAACCTGCGCAAGAGCGTGCCTTTCATCGTCGTCATCGCGCTGGTGCTGGCTTTCGCCCTCGGCTCGTTTTATCCGCCGGGGACTTTTTTCGGGCTCTTCGTCGCCTATGCCCTGTCCGGCTACCTGCACGCCGCCTGGCGTTGGCAACGCCAGCGCCAGGCGGCGAAGGCGGAACGGGAACAGGCGGAATCGTTCGTGACGGAAGCGGAGAGTCCCCATGTCGACGGCGAAGCCGTGGCCGAAGATGCATCGCCGAAAGACGAAGACGCCGCTTCCGGGGATGATTTTTCCTTCAGGGGCGAGGATGCCGAAAGCGACGGTCGCGGCGAGGAGGCTTTCACGGAAAACGGCGATGCGGAAAACGGCGATGCCGGGGACGATTCGCTCGCCAGCGCGCGGCGGCCCCGCAGGCGGCATCGGCAAGACAGCGAGCCTGGGGAAAATCCCCTTCCCGACGAAGCGCCCGACCCGGAAAAGTCCATCTGACCGCCGCCATTCCCCGCCTGTGCCGGGAACGGCTTCATTCCCGCTTTTGCGGCGGCGGCGCGGCGGCGCGCGCATGCCCGATGGCGGCAATGTACAGCCCCACAGCCAGGACGATTTCCCCGCGCGCCAGCATGCCCACGATGTCGGCGTCGCCGCAGCGCCACGCCCCTTCGATGAAATAAGGCAGACTCAACATCGACAGGCACTGGCTGGTATAGCGCCGCCCGCGCAAGGCGCCGGGCACGGCGGGCAACAACGGCAGGACTTTGAGCACCAGCCACGAACCGCCCGGGCGCAACGGCGCGAGCCATCCTTCCCACAGCACGCACAGCGCTATCAGGGCCAGCAGTGCCGCGCACACCAGATGCGACCACGAACGCGCCATCATGGCCGCCCCACCCGCGCCGCGCCGGATGTGCGCCGCAAACGAAAAATGTCGATGCCAGTTGCCTGCATGATCCGCCAAAGCCGATAAAATCGCGGCATTGTATCCGAGTCCGCCACCGGCCATGTCTGCGCGAACCCTCCCCCAGTCGCTGCGCGATTTTGTCATGCTTCTGCGCGCGCGCTTCATCGCCACCCGCTGCCCGCAGGTCGCCGGCAGCCTGGCTTACACCACCCTGCTCGCGCTGGTGCCATTCATTACCGTGGCCATCGCCGTTTTCGGCAATCTGCCCGGCATGGATGCGGTCGGTTCATCGCTCAAGGCTTTTCTGCTCGAAAACATGCTCCCGGACAGGGCCGGCCATATCATCGCCACCTATGCCCTGGAGTTTTCGGAAAAAGCCGCCCGCCTCACCCTGATCGGCATCGCCATGCTGGCCCTGACTTCGCTGATGCTGCTGGCCACCATCGAGCGCGTGTTCAACCACATCTGGGGCGTGCGGCAGCCGCGCCCGCTGTTGCTGCGCATCACCGTATATTGGTTCATCCTCACGCTCGGCCCCGTCATCATCGGGAGCAGCATCGTTGCCACCGGCTACCTGGTGAGCGTTTCGATGCAGTGGTCGCAGGCTCTGGGCTGGTTGGGCGCCCTGTCCGCCCGATTTCTGCCGCCGCTGCTGCTCGGCGTGCTGTTCATTTTCTTGTACTTTGCCGTGCCCAACCACAAGGTACGCCTCGCGCATGCCATCGTCGGCGGACTGGGCGCGGCGGTGGCGTTTTTCCTGATGCAGCGCGCCTTCGGCATCTTCATCGCCCGCTTTCCGTCTTACACCCTGATTTACGGCACGTTCGCGGCGCTGCCGATATTTCTTGTCTGGCTTTATCTGTCGTGGCTCGTGGTGCTGCTCGGGGCGCTCGTCACCGCCACTTTGCCGGCTTTCGCGGAACGGCGGCGGGTCGTGGCGACGTTCCCCGGCTGCGAAGCCTGGGCGGCGGTGACGATGCTGGTGCAACTGGCTCACGCCCAGGGCAGCGGCCATCCCGTGAGCTTCGCGGCGCTGCGCGACCACGCGCCCCTGTCGGAACATCACACCGAGGCCGTGCTCGGCAAGCTGGTCGAAGCCGGCTGGGTCAGCCGCACCGATGACGGCGACTGGGTGCTCACCCGCTCGCCGGCACAGATTCCGCTCACGGAGATCATCCGCCGCTTCGCGCTCGATATGGACGCCTGGAGGCGCGCGGCGGGGCTGAGCGGGCCGGAAGACGGCATCGTGGGCCGCCTGGAAGAAGGCGTGCGCCTCGGCAACCAGACCCTGGCTGATGTCGCCCCGGCTTACTTGGCGTAGTGGTCGATTTCAAACTGGAACAGTTCGATCATGGCCGTCTGCAAGTCCAGCCCAAAAGCCGCCCCCTGGGCGAGATAAAGATTGCCGGTGGCCTCATGCGTCATCACGAAGCGGTTCGAGACGTAAGTTCCCGACTCGGTGAGCAGCGCCTGCGCGCCCCGCGCCGGGGAACCCCGCTGGATCATCAGGGCCGGCGTCATGGCGTCGTTGCCGTGAAAGCAGATCAACACCGGGGTGAAGCCCCGCCCCAGCACTTGCAGGCCCAGTTCGATCTGCTGCGGGCTGTCGGTTCGCACCCAGCGCACCACGCATATCGTCCATTCCTGCGAGGCTTCGCGCCGCAAAGCCAGAACCGCGCCCGCGAACAACGCGCGCTGTATGCCGCTTACGCACAGGATGGCGTAGCCGCCGGGGCTTTCGTTGTATACCGTCCATTCGTCGATCGTGACCGGCGCGTTGCGGCCCATCGCCCACACGTTTTTCAGGCCGACGCAGACCTGCACCGTGTAGTGCTGGCGGCTGCGCAATTCGGAACGCTCCGGCGGGGCCGCCCATTGTTCGCGCAACCGGCGCAGCAATGAGAGGATTTCGACCGGCGTCAGCCCCAGGGGCAAAATACCCGAGCCGACTTCGAGGATTTCGCTCTCGCCGCTGCGGCGCGCGTTCGCGTCGAGGTCGAGCAAGCCTTTTTCGAGCCAGAGAATCTGCGCGCCGATGCGGTGGACGATCGCCTCCGGGCTGAAATAAATGGCCTCGGCCCCTTTTTCTGGCTGGCGCCGCACGCAAGCCAGGGGCGCCATGTCCTGGTTGGGGTCGAACCAGTAGTTCGACTCCGCGGGCGGCACGGGCGAGGACGACAGCACCAGATCCCCCCCTATTGTCTCCAGGTAATCGAACAGCCACTGTTGCTCGCGCACCGTCAGGCTTTCCGTCTGGCTCACCGCCATCGTCAGCAGGCGCTTGTAGAGCAGGTTGGCTTTCGCCGGCAGCGGCTCGGAGGCATCGTCCTTCAGGCGCTCGTACTGGCCGGAGGAAATCCAGGCATCGTGGATGCGCTGCCAGAGGCCGAACGGCGGCGCAGCCCCCAGCAAGGTATTCAAAAGGTAAATTTCGCCGAGTACGCCCAGGGAGAGACCGCACAACTCAGCCAGTTCGGCGTGCCGCATCCACAGCTTGCGATGCCGCACGTCGTCGTACAAGGCCCGCAACTGGGCGGAAAGCGCCAGCAGGGATTCGATCAGGGCAGATGCCTGGGCACGCACTTCTGGCGGCGTCGGCAGCGAGCACGTCAGCAGGCCCGGACGAAAACGTCCGCAAACGTCCTGGGCGCGCTGGCAAAGCAGGACGAGCACCTCCTGGCGCTGTTGCACGGGCAGGGTCTCGGCGACGGCGGTAGCCTCGACGCAACGCCCCAGGGCGATCATTTCGGCATCGAGATCGTCACCGGGATCGTCGGAGAGCCAGGATAGCGTTCCTTGCAGGGGATTGGCGGAATGCTCGGATGTCATGCGTCCTGCATTGATCTGGTCATGGTTTCCACGATTCTATGCGACTTTGCCCCGTAAAGAACACCCCAGGCAAAAAGTGCGGGGAAATACTTAACGAACCTTCATGGCAGCCCTTTCACGCGGCGTCAACGCCCGCGCCACTTCTCCCGCCACAGGCCAATCCCAGCCAGGGGCGCGCAAACCCGGCCTTGGAATGCCCGGGGGCGACGCGGATTCATTCGCAGTCCCCTCGTCTGGGCCTGCCAGCTCGAATGGCGTCCGCGCCTGAACGAAAGACACGCTAAACAGCCAGGTCGATTTGCTGCACCGAGCCTGCCTGGCCATCTTCTTTCAGGAAAACGCCCGTCGAGCGCACCTGGGCGAGAAGCTGGTTGTCGATGTCCTTGACCGAAAACGGCGTATCGGCATTGGCCAGCGCGATCGCGCCAACTCTGGCGGCGCGCAGGCTGCGCAAGACGTCCCCGCCGCTCGCGCCCTTGTTCCAGACGTAGAGCGAACCGTAGGCGCTGTCGTTTTCGTCTATCCAGCCATTGCCATCGTCGTCGAGCGCCGCCAGCTCGCCGAAGCCGTTCCCGCTCACCGCGCCGAACAGTTCACGGCCATTGTTTACCTTGCCGTCGCCGTTGCGGTCGAACACCAGAAAACCGCTGCCGGGCCGGAGAGCGCGGAGGTTCTCGTCCTTGCCGTCGCTGTCGAGGTCGAAGCGGAAAGTCATGTCGGACAATTCGGCTGCGGTACCGGCAAAATTGAGCACCAGCGGATCCTTGAGCTTCGTCCCCATGCTGACTTCCACGTGCTCCTCGGTGTGATAGGCACGCGCCATGGAAAGATTCATCTGGAACGAGATTTCGCGTCCGTCGGCGGTGCGCACCACGCCCTCGGCGGCGAAATCGGTCTGCTCGATTTCGGTGTACGAGGAATGGCGCTGGTATTCGAGGCTGACCCCGCCGGCAGCCGCCTCTTTCGGATCTTTCGAGCTGGTGTCGCCGATTTCCGCCTTTTTGCCGGTGAGCATCTCGACGGCCAGCCGCAGCAGGGACAGTTTCGGATCGTTGTCCGTCTGGCGGTTGATTTCGCCCGCCGGCCGCGCGCCGTGGGTCATATTCAGGCCATTCTCCTGAGCCAGTTGACGGCCCATATCCGAGATCCGCACATCCGCGCCATCCGTTCCAGGGGCCGCTGCCCCCGGAACGGACGGGGATGGAGACGAGGATTTTCCGCCCGCGCTGAGCTTGAAAGATTCGTAAGTCTGCTTCTCCTGCGCGGCGAAGTGCCGGGTCGAGAAAGCCAGTTGGGAGTCCGCGATTTTCATTTTCCGTTCCTGTGTCGCCGTCACCCTTCTACGGCGCGCAGGAACAACTCTTTAACGCCGGGACTGGCTTCGACGTATGCACAGGGAATCACGGCCGGCCCTACGCCTCATACCTGATCCTGACGATCTCCACTTCCCGCACGCCCGCCGGACTCGTGAAACGCACCACGTCGCCTTCGCGCGCCTTGAGCAAGGCGCGGGCAAGCGGCGATATCCAACTGATCCTGCCGGCGGCGACATCGGCCTCGTCGATGCCGACGATCTGCCAGTCCCGTTCGGCCATATCGTCATCGGTATCGCAGACCGTCACCGTGGCGCCGAAAAACACCTGGTCGACGCCCTGCCGCGCGCGGGGGTCGACGACCTCGGCATTGTCGATGCGCTTGCCCAGGAAGCGGACGCGGCGGTCGATCTCGCGCAGGCGCTTCTTGCCGTAGAGATAATCGCCGTTCTCCGAGCGGTCGCCATTGCCGGCGGCCCAGGCCACGACCTCCACGATTTTTGGGCGTTCGATGCGCAGGAGCCGGTCGAGTTCTTCGCGGAGCGCCTGATAGCCGCGCGGCGTCATGTAGTTCTTGCTGCCCGGCGGCAGGTGTAGCCGGGGCGACAGATCCTCGTCGTTGTCGTCGTCCCCGGATTCTTTTACGAAAGCCTTGTTCATGATCCGTCCCGGTTGAGGAAAGCGATGTTAAACGGATTCTTCCGGGACGGCGATTGTTTTCCCGCCTGCGGACACATACCATAGCCGTGGGCGGTACCCCCGTCGACATGTCCGAGGCCATGATGAACGACGATATTATGAATGACGATATTTTCGATACGGCGGCGACCCTGCGTGAACGTCTCGCCCGCCTGCATGATGAACACCGCGATCTCGACGACGCCATCGCCCGTCTGGTTGAATCCCCGACCGGCGATGAGTTGCTCGTCCGGCGAATGAAAAAACGCAAGCTGGCTCTGAAGGATCGAATCAGCGCGCTCGAACGCCTGGTCGAGCCGGACGATCTGGCTTGACGAAACGCGCCCGCCGGGGCATGGCCGGGGCCGGGCGCCGATCCCGGCCATGCCGACAGCCGCGCATCACCCCGCCCTGCCGGCGCGCACGATTTTCCACACCGCCGTCGCCAGGGCATCCAGATCGGCATGGGTGTTGTAGAGAGCCAGCGACGGGCGCACCGTGGCCTCCAGCCCGAAACGGCGCAGAATCGGCTGGGCGCAGTGGTGCCCGGCACGCACGGCAATGCCTTCCCTGTTGAGCGCGCTGCCGATTTTCACGGTATCGTGGCCATCGAGCACAAAAGAGAGCACCCCCGCTTTTTCCGCCGCCTGCCCGATGATTCTCAGCCCCGGTATCTCCGAGAGCAGGCGCGTGCCGTAGACGAGCAGGTCGTGTTCATGGCGGGCGATGTTGTCGATGCCGATGCGCTCGACGTATTCCAGCGCCGCCCCCAGGCCCGCGGCGTCGGCGATGTTGCCGGTGCCGGCCTCGAAGCGCGCCGGCGCATCCTGGTAGAGCGTGCGCTCGAAGGTGACGTCCTGGATCATGTTGCCGCCCCCCTGCCATGGCTCGGTGGCGTTCAGCAGATCCTCCCTGCCGTAGAGCGCGCCGATGCCGGTGGGGCCGAATACCTTGTGGCCGGAAAACACGAACCAGTCGCAGCCGAGCGCCAGTACGTCGGTACGCATGTGCGAGACGGATTGCGCGCCATCGACCAGCACCTTCGCCCCCCAGCCGTGCGCGAGCCGCGTCATCTCCGCCGCCTGGGTGACGGTACCGAGCGCGTTGGAAACCTGGGCGAAGGCGACCAGCTTCGTCTTCGGCCCGAGCAGCCTTTCGTACTCGTCGAGACAGATTTCGCCACGACCATTGACCGGCGCGACTTTCAGCACCGCCCCGGTCTGTGCGGCCAGTTGTTGCCATGGCACGATATTGGCGTGGTGTTCGAGCCAGGTGATGAGTATCTCGTCGCCAGAGGCGAGATTCTGCCGCCCCCAGCTTTGCGCGACGAGGTTGATGCCCTCGGTCGTGCCGCGCACGAACACGATTTCATTGACCGAACGGGCATTCACGAAGCGGCGCACGGTTTCGCGCGCCCCCTCATAGGCGTCGGTCGCGCGCGCAGCCAGTTCGTGCGCGGCGCGGTGGATGTTGGAGTTTTCGTGCGCGTAGAACGAAGCCAGCCGGTCGATGACGGACTGCGGTTTCTGCGTGGTGGCGGCGTTGTCGAGCCAGACGAGCGGGTGCCCGTCGATCGTCTCCGCGAGGATCGGAAAATCGTTGCGGACGGCATGGACATCGAACGCCAGCCCCGGCAGCGCCTGCCCCGCCGAAAACGGTTCCAGTCCCGGCGCAGGATGGGTGACGGGCACCTCGATGCCGGACGGAAAGGCGGACGTTCCCTCCAGAAAGTAATAGGGCGCGCCTATCCAGGCAGGCGGGGTCTTCCAGGCGTCGAGTTCCGGAATGGCCGGCAGCGGCACGTCGAACGGCGCCCGCGCCACGACTTCTCTTGCGGGCGGCGCCGGACTGGGCCGATCCAGTGTCAGGGAACCCGGCGCTTCGTTGAACAACCGCGCCGCCAACCGCGCCAGTTCGGCTTCGCCGGGCAGGCCCAGCGCCTCCGGCGCGGCGGGGAAGGCATCAACGGTATTGGTCCGCGTAGTCATGGTATTTGTCCACTTCCACGTTTTCGAGCACGGCGAGCGCATCGTCGGTCAATACCGCGAGCGAACAGTAAAGCGAAACCAGGTACGAAGCGATGGCCTTGTGGTTGATCCCCATGAAGCGCACGGACAGCCCCCGGCTCTGTTCACCCGGCAGGCCGGGCTGATAAAGCCCGACCACACCCTGGCGGCTCTCGCCGGTACGCAACAGCAGGACGCTGGATTTGCCGTCCTTGATTTCCACCTTGTTGCTGGGCACGAGCGGCACGCCGCGCCAGGTGATGAACTGCGAGCCGAACAGCGACACCGTCGGAGGCGGCACGCCGCGCCGCGTGCATTCGCGCCCGAAGGCGGCGATGGTGCGGGGATGAAGGAGAAAAAAGGCCGGTTCTTTCCAGACCAGGGAGAGCAGTTCGTCGAAATCGTCCGGCGTCGGCGCGCCGGTGAGCGGTTGCAGGCGCTGCTCTCCGGCGACGTTGTTGAGAAGACCGTATTCCGTATTGTTGATGAGTTCGCTTTCCTGCCGCTCCTTGATGATCTCGATGGTGAGCCGCAATTGCTCCTGGATCTGGTTGTGCGGACTGCTGTAGAGATCGGAGACGCGCGTATGCACGTCGACCACGGCGTTGACGGCGCTCAGGAAATACTCACGGCCCCATTCCTCGTAATCGACGAACGTCTGGCGCAGTTCTTTTTCGTCGTTGCGGGCCGAACAGTTGACGGCGATGGCCGCCTCGTCCTTGACCTTGTTGACCCGGTAGATACCCGCCTCGACCCCCACCCATTGCAGGAATTGCGGCAACCAGCGCGGCGTGATGCGCCCCAGCATGGGCGCGGTCTTGGTCGCATTCGCAAGCGTCCGGGCGGCGACATCGCCCAACGCGGTCTGTGCATCGTGAATATCGGTCATTCCTGTTCCCTCCGGGATTTTTTCGATTCGATCAGATACCGCCGCCGGCGGTGAATACTTCGCTTTGTACAGATGCCTGTGTAATGTGGCTGTTGGGCGGCACGCTGCGCGTCAGCCACACGCTGCCGCCGATGGAAGAACCGCGCCCGATGGTGACGCGCCCCAGGATGGTGGCGCCCGCATAGATTATCACGTCATCCTCGACGATCGGGTGGCGCGCGCCGCCCTTTATCAGGTTGCCATTCTCGTCGACCGGAAAACGCCGGGCGCCCAGGGTAACGGCCTGGTAGATGCGCACCCGCTCGCCGATCACCGCGGTTTCGCCGATCACCACGCCCGTGCCGTGGTCAATGAAAAAGCTGCCGCCGATCACGGCGCCGGGATGGATGTCGATGCCGGTGGCCGAATGCGCGATCTCGCCGACGATCCGCGCCGTGAGCGGCGCGCCGCGCAGATAAAGCTCGTGCGCGAGGCGATGGTAGGTAATGGCGACGATCCCCGGATAGCAGACCAGCACCTCATCGATGCTGCGCGCCGCCGGATCGCCCTGGAACGCGGCGCGCAAATCGCCGTCGAGCAGTTCCCGCACCTTCGGCAACTGGCTTGCGAGTCCTTTCACGATCTCCGCCGCCTCGGCCTCGATCCTGGCGCTCGGCGACTCCGGGGTCAGGTTGGCGACAAAGCGCAACTCGCGGCGCACCTCGTCATACAGGGCGCGCAAAGAACGATCGAGCGTATGCCCGACGAAATAATCCAGCCCCTCGTCGGTCAACTCCGGCGCGCCCAGCCGGTTGGGGAAAAGCGCCGCCGCCAGGCCATCGAGAATGCTCCCCAGCGCCTTGCGCGACGGCAGCTTGGGCGGCCTTCCGATGCGGCTCCTCGTTTGCAGCGAATGCACGCGCAGGGCGCGCAATTCGGCCACCAGCCCGTCAATATCCAGCCGCAGGCCCGCGGAGGGCGCTTCCCCGGCGCAGTGGATTTCATCCTCCGCCGGAAGGGCCGAGAACTTCTGGCTCACAGCGCATTACCCGCGGCATCGAACACGCCCTCGAACAAGACGGAAGAAAGATAACGCTCGCCGGAATCGGGCAGGACCACCACGATGGTCTTGCCGGCATTCTCGGGCCTCTTCGCCACGCGCACGGCGGCGGCCACCGCGGCGCCGGAGGAAATGCCGGAAAGAATGCCCTCTTCCTTCGTCAGCCGGCGCGCATAGGCAACAGCTTCATCGTTGCTCACCTTCTCGATGGCATCGACAAGCGACAGGTCGAGCACCTCGGGCACGAAACCCGCGCCGATCCCCTGGATCTTGTGCGGCCCTGGCTGCAAGGGCTGCCCCGCCTTCTTTTGCGAGAGCACCGGACTCGCCTCCGGCTCCACCGCCACCGCCTGGATCGCCTTGCCCCGGGTCTTCTTGAGATAGCGGGCAACGCCGGTGATGGTGCCGCCGGTGCCGACGCCGGAGACGAAAATATCCACCTTGCCCTCGGTGTCGTCCCACACTTCCGGGCCGGTGGTCGATTCGTGGATCGCCGGATTCGCCGGGTTCTTGAACTGTTGCAGGAGCACATACTTGCCGGGGGCGGACGCGACGATCTCTTCCGCCTTGGCAACGGCGCCGGCCATGCCCTTCGGCCCTTCGGTCAGCACCAACTTGGCGCCGAAAGCCACCAGCAGCTTGCGCCGCTCGACGCTCATCGTCTCCGGCATCGTCAGCGTGAGCGGGATACCCTTCGCCGCCGCCACGAAAGCGAGCGCAATCCCGGTATTGCCGGAAGTCGGCTCCACCAGTTCCTTGCCCGGCCCGAGCAGGCCGCGTTTTTCCGCATCCTCGACCAGTGCCACGCCGATGCGGTCTTTCACCGAGTAGGCGGGATTGCGGCCCTCGATCTTGGCCAGGACGACCGCCTCGGCGCCATCGGTGACGCGGGTAAGGCGAACGAGGGGAGTGCCCCCAATGGAATGGGCATTGTTGGAAAACTGGGTCATGACAATCTCCACGGTAAAAAAACAGTGCCGTTACTCTAAGGACAACGCCCCAAGAGCTCCAAGCATAATAAAGTTATAAGCATAGTTTTCTTTATGCCCGAAACACGCACCCCGCCCCGCGGATTGCGCCCATCACGCCCGGAAGCACGCGCCTATACGCGGGATGGGGATATTTTCCCGCCGACACCGCCGACATGAAAACAGCCGCCCGGAATTTCGACCGCGCGCATGGCGGGAACTTGTTCCATGAATCCGTGCCATTTTTCCGCACATACCACCAATCGGTTGCCATTTCAGCCTAATGACCGGGCATGGGATGCCGATATTCCACAGGGAACAAGACATTGCTCCGTGCCATTCATGCAATATCTTCGTGATGACGCACAGCGGAATGTCGCAAACTTGCAAAAAAAGTTTGCGGTATTTTTTCACACTTGTTCCCATGGTGATATATTGACGACATGATGTTGGTGCGCCACGAAGCGAAAGGCAAAATGAATCACATGTTCCCGGTAGCAGAGAAGTTTTCCACAATGCCCAGTGGGAAAGAAGTCCATTCGATGCGGGTTACTTCTTCATCATGCATCGAGACTATTGCGGTCAACCGCATGTCGTTAATTATTCCCATTGTATAGCTTGTGGGAATTGCGCTATACTACGCATCATTCGGACATCCTCACGGAGCCCCGATAGGCAGACCTTAAACCAACGAGTTTTTCTCGCAACACCATCAAAGGACATAGCCATGAAAACCACCGAACAACAACCCATCGACGTGCGTGAAATCCGCCGCAAGCTCGGTCTGAACCAGTCGCAGTTCTGGTCGAAGATCGGCGTCACCCAGAGTGGCGGCTCGCGTTACGAAAGCGGACGCAACATCCCTCGCCCTGTCCAGGCGCTTCTGCGCCTGGTACATATCGAGCAAATCGACATCACCAAGGTCAAGAGAGACGATTTCGACGTTGCCGAGTACCTCAAAACCAGCAATCCCGAGTTGTACAAGAACCTGAAGAAAGAAGCGCGGGCCTCGAAGAAGAAAAAGCCCGCCTGACTTGCTGCGCCTTGCTTGCACCCCAGACCGGAGGAACCCCTTCCGGTTTGGCGGATTTCTCAGGGGCTGACGCGAACCGTCAGCCCCTTTTCCTTGATGCGGCTCACGATCGCGGCAAGTTCCGCCGCCGACAAAGGGCTGATGCGCGCCCCTTCTGGTTGCAAGGACGGCCGGGCGACGCCGTAGAGCAACACGCCTTCGATTGCCCCGCCGCCGACATTGGCCCGATCGAGCAAATCGAACCAGGCATCGAGTTCGGCATCATCTGGCGGCTGGTTATCCCAGCGGAAAACACAGGTCTGCACCCAGGTGGGACACAGGGCCGCGCATGTCGCCAGATGACGGGCAACGGTGCGTGGCGCCAGCCTGACGCCATTGATTTTCGCCATGGACTCGCCCGTGCCGGCGTCGAGCTTGAACCACACCTCGCCGCCCGCCTGCGCCAGACAGCGAATGCCTTCCCGCACACGCGCCTGCCCAAGCAGGCTGCCATTGCTGATCAGCCGCAACGCGACGCGCCGATCCAGCGCGAATTCAGCGCGCAAACGCGCCACCAGCGCCACGGCATCGGGAAATTCCGCCGCGCCCGTCGGCTCGCCGTTACCCGAGAACGCCAGATCCTTCAGCACCCGTGCCCCTTCCGGAGCATTGCGAGACAGCCAGCCGCCCCGGCATATGGCGGCAAGAAAATCACGCAGCTCGGCTTCGAGCCGGTCGAGGTCGATCTTCGGCGCCCTGCCCCGCGCCAGGTTGGGCACCTGGCAATACGCGCAGTGCCAGTTACAGGCGTTGTTCGGATTGAGGTTGATCCCCAGCGACACCCCGCCCGCGCGGCGGGAAAGCACCGGATAGACATAGACGAGACCGGCAAGGTCGCGGTCATGATCGGAAACGGTCAGCATCGGCGCGGCACCGGAAAAACATGGGGCGGACAGCG
>JAIRNL010000106.1 GCA_031258035.1 Azoarcus sp.
AATCGGCGATCAGGCCGAGCAGTTCTTCTTCCTGGTAGGGCTTGCCCAGGTAATGGTTGGCGCCGATTTCCATGGCATATTCCCGGTGCTTGTCCGCCAGCCGTGAGGTGATCATGATGACCGGCACGCTCTTGAGCCTCGCGTCGGCGCGGATGTTGCGGACGAAATCGAATCCGTCCATGCGCGGCATTTCGATGTCGGAGAGGATCACGTCGGGGGTTTCGTCGATCAGCGATTCGATGGCATCGACGCCGTCCTTGGCGGTGATGACGCGGTAGCCTTCGCGTTCGAGCATGCGGGTGGTGATCTTGCGCACGGTGAGCGAGTCGTCGACCACCATGACCGTCGGCTCGTGGGGCGGCGGCAGGGGTTCCAGGACCGCCGGCCCGGTGATCATGGGGGCCTGGCCGTACATGATCTCGCGGCTCATCATGGCGATCGGGTTGATGATCAGCACGATTTCGCCATTGCCGAGCACGGTGGCGCCGGACATGCCGACGATGCGGGTCAGTTGCGGGCCGGCGTTCTTGACGATGATTTCCTGGTGGCCGCGCAGGGCATCCACGTGCAGAGCCAGGGTCTGCGAGCCGGAATGCAGCAGCAGCACCCAGCTGTAGCGCCCGATTTCCGGCTGGGCCTTGCGGTCGCCGAGCAGGTTGGCCAGGTAGTGATAGGCATATTGTTGCCCGAGCCACTCGAAGCTGCCTTCGGCGCGCAGGCGCGCGATGGCGTCGGCTTTCAGTTCCACGATCTGCGAAATCATGCTTGCCGGGATCGCGTAGTGATGGTTGCCCGAGCGGATCAGCAGGGCCTGGGTGACAGCCAGCGTGAGCGGCAGGAAGATGCTGAACAGCGTCCCGGCGCCCGGCGTGGTGGAGACGTCGATGCGCCCGCCGACCGCCGCAGTCTCGGCTTTTACCACGTCCATGCCGACACCGCGCCCGGAGACGGCCGAGACGATTTCGGAGGTGGTGAAGCCGGGGACGAAGATGAGGCTGGTGAGCCGCCGCTCGTCGACGGTTTCGTTCGGCCCGATCAGGCCGCGTTTGCGGGCGTGTTCGGCGATGCGCCCGAAGTTCAGGCCGGCGCCGTCGTCAGCCAGTTCGATCACGATTTCGTTGCCTTCCTGGCGTGCCGTGAGGGTGATCTGGCCGATTTCGGGCTTGCCCTGGTCGCGGCGGATCGTCGGCGGTTCGATGCCGTGCGCGAGCGAGTTGCGCAGCAGGTGTTCGAGCGGGGCCACGATGTGGTCGAGCACGCTGCGGTCGATTTCGATGCCGCCGCCGCGGATGTCGAGGTTGGCGCGCTTGCCCAGTTCCTTGGCGCTCTGGCGCACGATGCGGTACAGGCGCACGGCGAGGCTGTCGAATGGCACCATGCGCACCTGCATCAGCGCCTGTTGCAGCTCGCGTGTGGTGCGCGCCTGGCTGTGGAGGGCGAAATCGGCGCTGTCGAGGTTCTTCAGCAGGTTCTGCTGTACCGTGGTGACGTCGTTGACGCTCTCGGCCATCATCCGCGTCAGTTCCTGCAAGCGCGTGTAGCGATCCATTTCCAGCGGATCGAAGTCGGCCTGTTGGCTTTCGGCCCGGGCGATGCGGGTCTGCATCTGCACATCGGCCTGCAATTCGATTTCCCGCAACTGGTTGCGCAGGCGGATGACGTTTTCGGTGAGGTCGAGCATGCTGCTGCGCAGATTGCGCAATTCGCCTTCGATGCGGGTACGAGCCACGCCGATTTCGCTGGCATCGTTGACGAAGTTGTCGACCTGTTCCGCCCGCACGCGCAGGGTGACGCTCGCCGCTTCGCTTTCGGCCGCCGTCGCTGCCGCCGTCGGCGCGGTGGCCGGTTTGCCGTCCGGGAACAGAACCACCGGCGGCGCGCCGGCGGCGCGGGATGCGGGCGTCGCGGTTGCCTCGGTCGGCGTCCGCGACGCTTCGGCAATGGGTTGTTCGACCGCGGCGGGTGTTTCGGGGGCAGGGCCGCCGGTGAGCGCCCCGATCATCTGCCCGGTGATATCGAGCGCGGAGGCGATTTCGTCGATGAAGGCAGGGAGGTCCTGCTCGGTCTTGAGAGCCAGTTCGAGACGGGATTCAAGCTGGTGGATCTGGTTGCCCAGAGTCATCGCCCCGGCCATCCGCGCGCTGCCCTTGAGGGTGTGCAGATACCGCTTCACGAGTTTGGCGTGTTCGGCGTTGCCGATGTCGCCATTCCAGGCGTGCAGGGTGCCGTGCAGGCTCTCGAGCAGTTCGTCGGCTTCTTCGAGGAAGATCGGCAGCAGTTGTTCGTCGAGTTCGTCGGCCACCACGGACGGCGCGCTTTCCGGCGCGCTTGCCGGTTTCGGCGCGACGGCGGCTTCGGGGAAGATCTTCGCCGCCGCCGCCACGATGGCCTTGTCGTCAGGCGTGCCGGGGGCGGCCTCGCCGTCGGCTGGCGTGTGCCCGATCCGGTCGAGTTGCTCGACCAGCTCCGGCGTCTCCAGCGGCATGTTCAGGTCGATGACCTCGGTCAGCATGGCGTCGAGCGTGCTGGCGCCGGCCTTGAGCAGGGCCAGTTCGTGGGCTGTGGGCGCGCGCCGCTGGTCGTGGAGCCGTTGCTGTGCGTGCTCCAGCGCCTTGCCGAGCAGGTAGAGCGGGGTGCAGTGCGCGGTGCCGGAGATGCCCGCGCACGAATGCGCCGCGCGCAGGGCCTCTTCGGGCAGCAGCAACGTGGGGTTGTCGGTGAGGTGGTCGAGTTCCCGATGCAGCGTGCTGATGTGCATCTGGGCTTCGGCCACGTAAAGATCGAAAAGCGCCCTGGAGATTTCGGTGCCGCCGATGCGCAGGGTGTCGGAGTCAGGCAGCGGGGCGGCGGCGGGTGTGTC
>JAIRNL010000117.1 GCA_031258035.1 Azoarcus sp.
TCCCTTCTTCCACGGGATTCGATGGCGATTTGCGTGAATGTGTGAAGAAGGAATTCCTGGAGAAGGAAATCGACTCCGCAAAAATCTGGCAAGCCATCCGGAAAAACGGCCCTGTGCAACCAACCCCCTGATCCCGAACATTTCATGATCTCCATCTACCAGCTCAAACCCGCCTTCCAGGGCTTGCTGCGCCCTGTCGTCCGCTGGCTCTTCGCCAGGGGCGTCACCGCCAACACTGTGACACTCGCGGCGATGCTCATCTCGATTGTCATTGGCGCATGGTTATACAGCAAGGCCGGAACCCAGCCTTCGCTTTATTTCCTCATCCCGCTCTGGATGTTCCTGCGCATGGCGCTGAACGCTGTCGACGGGTTGCTGGCGCGTGAGTTCAGGCAGAAATCCCCGCTGGGAGCGTATTTCAACGAACTGTCGGATGTGGTGTCCGACGCCGCGCTCTATCTTCCGTTCGTATGGGTGGCGCCGTTCAACTGGCAAATCATCTGTGGCATCGCGCTGCTTGCCGCCATCTCCGAGATGGCTGGCGCCCTGGGGCCGATGATCGGCGCTCCTCGCCAGTACGACGGTCCGATGGGCAAGAGCGATCGCGCCTTCGTCTTCGGCGTTCTGGGTCTGTGGGCGGGTCTCGCGGACGGCGCGTTGCCGTCCTGGATGTTCTGGATCGTCGGTGTCGGCGTACCGCTGGCGATCGTTCTCAATATTTCCAATCGTATTCGCAGCGGCCTGGCCGCCATCGCAAAGGGAGCCAAATAATGAGCCGTGTCCCGGAAAACCATGAATTCATCACCCATGACGGAACGTCCCTTTTCTACCGGCGCTGGCCAGCGACCGCCCCGGAACGGCGCGGAGCCATCGTGCTTTTCCATCGCGGTCATGAGCACGGCGAACGCATGGCGCATCTGGTCGATGAACTGGATTTACCCGAGTTCGACTTCTATGCCTGGGATGCGCGTGGCCATGGTCGATCGCCAGGCACGCGCGGCGACTCGCCCAGCCTCGGTTGCTCGGTGCGCGACATCCAGAGCTTCATCGATCACCTTTGCGCCTCGCATGAACTGACGGAGCCGGACATCGCTGTGATCGCGCAAAGCGTCGGCGCCGTGCTCGTCAGTACGTGGGCGCATGACTACGCCCCGCGCATCCGTTGCCAGGTGTTGGCTTCGCCCGCCTTCAAGGTCAAGCTCTACGTGCCTTTCGCGCGACCGGGTCTGAAGCTCATGCGGGCGCTGCGTGGCAATTTCTTCGTCAATAGCTACGTCAAGGCGAAATACCTGACCCACGATCCGGCGCGGCAGGCGTCCTTCGTGGCCGACCCGCTCATCAGCCGCGCCATTTCGGTCAACATCCTGCTGGGACTCTACGAGGCGGGCGAGCGAGTAGTCGCCGACGCCGAGGCGATCACCGTCCCCACCCAACTGCTGATCTCGGGCGACGATTGGGTCGTTCATCACTGGCCGCAACACGCCTTCTTCACCCGGTTGGGTACGGACGTGAAGGAGAAGCATGTGTTCCAGGGGTTCTACCATGACACGCTCGGCGAACTGCCTCGCGCCGACGCCGTGGCCAAGGTGCGCGCCTTCATCCTGCGCCGGTTCGAGACGCCGCTCTCACGTCCCGACCTGAACGACGAGGACAAGCGCGGCCATACGTTCGAGGAAGCCAAGAACCTGTCGGTGGCACTGTCTCCCACATCGGCCAAGGCGCTTTATTGGCGCGCCTACCGCTTTCTGCTGGGGCTGTCCGGCTACCTTTCGGACGGCGTGCGTCTCGGACATCGCACCGGCTTCGATTCGGGCAGTTCGCTCGACTATATCTACCGCAACACGCCTGCCGGACGCGGCTTCATCGGACGGGCCATCGACCGCGTATACCTCGACGCAATCGGTTGGCGGGGCATTCGTCAGCGCAAGATCAACCTCGAAGAGCTGCTGCGCGAGGCGCTGGCCCGTCTGCGCGCCGGGAAACGCCCGGCGCGCGTGCTCGACATCGCCGCCGGGCATGGCCGTTATGTGCTCGACGCGCTCGCGGGCGGCGACCGTCCAGATTCGATCCTGCTGCGCGACTTCAGCGAACTGAACATCGAGTGCGGCCGCGCCCTGATCGCGGAACGCGGGCTGGCAGACGTCGCCAGCTTCGAGCAAGGCGACGCCTTCGACCGTGCGAGCCTTGCTGCCATCGAGCCCAAGGCCACCGTGGGCATCGTGTCGGGGCTCTACGAACTCTTCCCCGACAACGGTATGGTCACCACTTCGCTTCTCGGGTTGCATGACGCCATCGAAAAGGACGGCTATCTGATCTATACCGGGCAGCCATGGCATCCGCAACTGGAGATGATCGCCCGTGCCCTGACCAGCCACCGCGCAGGCCAGGCGTGGGTGATGCGGCGCCGCTCGCAGGCGGAGATGGACCAACTCGCGCGCGAGGCCGGTTTCGAGAAGATCGCCCAGCGCGTCGACGAATGGGGCATCTTCACCGTGTCGCTGGCGCGGCGTCTGCCATGAGCGGCGAGACCCCGGCGGAGGCCGCGGCGGTTCCGGCGCTCGCTGTCCCGGCAGGGGAGCAAGTCCGCTGGCTGCCTGGCGCTTTCAAGCGCGGCGTGCTCTGGCTCGTATTCCTCGGGCCATTCTTCTTCCTGAGTTATGGTTTTGCGAACCAGCATTCCGCCGCGCTCGACGCAACGGGCGCGGTGGGAAGCTTCTATTTCGGATGGGAGAGAAATTTGCCGTTCTGGCCGTGGACGATCATCCCGTACTGGACGACTGATCTGCTCTACGGTTTTGCATTCCTGTGCTGCCGCGACAAGGCGGCTTCAAACCGGCTTGGCCTGCGGCTCCTCTCGGTGCAGTTCATCTGCGTCATCAGCTTTTTGCTGTGGCCACTGCGATTCGATTTCATCCGACCGCCGGTGGAAGGATTGTCAGGGGCGCTTTTCGACATTCTTGCCGGGTTCGACATGCCCTATAACCAGGCGCCATCGCTTCACATCGCGCTTTTGGTCGTCATCTGGCGTCAATTCGCAAACCTGTCCGCGCCCTGCGCCGTGCGCGCCGTCATCCACGCCTGGGCAATCCTGATCGGTGTATCGGTGCTGACGACCTGGCAGCACCATTTCATTGATGTTCCCACCGGCCTCGCGGCGGGACTCTTCTGCCTTTGGTTGTGGCCGGAGAAAGGCCCATCACCATTGAAGAGAAATTCGCCGCCGCGGCCCGATCTCGCTTTCCGATACGGCATTGGCACGTTGGCCGCGCTGGCGCTCGCGCTCGTCCAAGGGCTGGGGACGATCTGGATCGCCCTGGGTTGGATCGCCATTTCATTGGCGATGGTGGCATGGAACTACATTCATGCCGGTGTCGCGGGCTTTCAGAAGCAGCATGGACGCCATTCGCTTGCCTCGCGCTGGCTTTTCGCGCCTTACACGTTCGGCGCGCACATCAATGCGCGGCTCTGGACGCGCAAACACCCAGCCCCCATCCTCGTCACGGAAGGCATTTGGCTCGGTCGCTTACCCAGCACGCGCGAGTTCGCCCGTTGGGCCACAACGGGCGGCGGCAAAGTGGCACTTTTCGATCTCACTGCCGAACTTCCCGCGCCGAGGTTGCCGGACTCCGCCGCATACGATGGCCTGCCGTGCCTCGATCTCGTTCCCGTCCAGACCGAGACCTTGCAGGAAGCCGTGCGCCGCATCGCCCATTTGAGAGAAGAAGGGCGGGAAGTGTGGATTGCCTGCGCGCTCGGCTTTTCGCGCAGCGCCGCTGTGGCTGCCGCATGGCTCCGGTACGCGGGAATTGCTGCGAACACCACAGAAGCCGTGGCGCGGCTCAATACCGCGCGCGGCATTGCCGGCGTCGATCGGGTTGTGCTTGGCGAATCCGACCTGGCCGCACTGGCCGCATTCGACCGACAACAAAAGGAGGCGACTTCATGACCGCCCCGGCAAGAATGGATGCCGATTCCATGGAGGCGTCCGGCTTTGCGCTTGGGGGCGCCGCATTGTGCGAAACCGCCCGGACGCTCGATGGTTGGAGTCGACTGCTCGCACTGGCAACGCTGCTGGCGTGGTGGGTTTCGCCCTTCATCCGCGATACCCGTTTTTCTGTTCTCCTGGTTGTCGGACTCGTCCTTGCCGTCGGCGCAGCCTGTCATGCCTTGCGCCTGTCGTTCGATCATCCGGTTTTCACGAAATGGTCAAAGCTTGATGCCGGGGAACTGCCCCAGGCGTTCTCCACCTTTGACGGAATGCTGGCCAGAACCTTTGGGAAAAAATCGCCCAGCGAAGACCCGCGCCCGATGTCGGAGCGGCTTGCCGGCGTGCGTCGTCTCTTTGTGCGACAACTCGTTTGCGTTGCCGGCCAGACTGTCGTGCTCTTCGCGTTCCTTGCCATTCTGATTTCCAAGACCCCCAATGCTTGAAAAATTCCTCGCCTCCGCCTTCTGCGGACTCATCAAGACATTGACCGGCGCGCGTCCGAACTGGCGTGGCACCGTGCCCGCGCCGCAGCCGCGCGTCTATTTTGCCAACCACCGCAGCCACGGCGATTTCCTCATCATCTGGGCATTGCTCCCCCCGGCGTTGCGCGCCAAAACGCATCCGGTCGCGGGCGCGGACTACTGGCTGAAAGGAAAATTCCGGCGCTACCTGATCGAGCGCGTGTTCCGGGGCGTTCTCATCAACCGCAACGTCAAACGCGGCGACGATCCGATTGGCGCCATGCTGGCACCGCTCGATGCTGGCGATTCGCTGATTGTCTTCCCCGAAGGCACCCGCAACCAAGGCGATGGGCTGTTGCCTTTCAAGCCCGGCATCCGCCACCTCGCCGAGAAACGTCCACAGACCGAGTTTGTGCCTGTGTGGATCGAAAACCTGGGCCGAGCCATGCCCAAGGGGGGCTTATTGCTGGTTCCGTTACTGTGCTCTGTCACCCTCGGCGAACCGATTACCCTGAAGCCTGACGAAAAGCGGACAGATTTCATTGCTCGCTGCCGCAATGCCTTACTGGCGCTTGAACCGGACGAGCAATAAATCATGACGGACATGGAACACATCATTGCTGGCATCGGGTCGAACGAGATATTGACCGTCTTCATTGGCCTCGTGGCGGTGCTCCTGTTGTCGAGCACCGTTGCGGGCATCCTGCGGTTGCGCCTTCCAAAGGGCGTTTCCAGCCCGGTCATCGACAACCTCACTTCGCGCATCAATGCATGGTGGGTCATGATCACCATCCTGGGCGTGGCATTCTGGATAGGCAACGTTGCGGTGATCGTCCTCTTTGCGTTCATCTCGTTTCAGGCGCTTCGAGAATATATCTCCGTGACATACACGCGCCGGGGCGACTATCGGGCGTTGCTGTGGTGCTTCTTTTTCTTCCTGCCGCTGCAATACGGGTTGATTGGTATCGGCTGGTATGGATTGTTCTCGATTCTGATCCCGGTCTACGCCTTCCTGTTGCTGCCGATCTCCGCAACCCTCGGCGCCGATACCACACGCTTTCTGGAGCGCGCGGCGAAAGTGCAGTGGGGGCTGATGATCTGCGTCTACTGCGTCTCGCACGTTCCCGCATTGCTCGCCCTGCACATCCCCGGCTTCGAGGGGAAGAACATGCAATTGATCCTTTTCCTGTTGCTTACCGTGCAATCGAGCGACGTCTTCCAGTATGTGTGGGGAAAGCTTTTCGGGCGGCGGAAACTGTTGCCATCCATCTCGCCCTCGAAAACGCTCGAAGGGCTGATCGGTGGAGTACTGACATCCTCCCTTGTGGGCGCGGCGCTCTGGTGGATCACCCCGTTCAACTGGTGGCAGGCCGGGGTCATCGCATTCACGGTGAACGTGCTCGGATTCTTTGGCGGCTTTGTGCTCTCGGCGATCAAGCGCGACCGGGGCATCAAGGATTGGGGGTCGATGATCGAAGGCCACGGCGGCATGTTGGATCGGGTCGATTCGGTGAGCTTTTCGGCACCGATCTTTTTCCACATCGTGCGGTATTGGTGGATGTAATGATGAAAGGCCGACGGGTGCCGGGTTGCAGGAGCTCAAGCATCTGTTCCGGCACACCCGGCCAGCCTCCAGGCCCATGGCCCATAGCATAGCCAGGTAGGCGCCCAGGCCGGTTTGCAGGTTGCCGGCTTTGATGCCCGCCTTGGCAGCCACTTCGCGTAAGGTCAGCCGACGGCGTTTACGCGCCAGGGTCAGGCGTTCGTCGATGCGCCAGCCGCTGGCTATTTCTGCAGTGCATTCATCTTGCTTTCCCGGTGCGGTATCTGCCATAATCGAGCGTAAATTCATGAAGTCGTGGTTTTTGGAGAAAAACTCGGTAAAATGACATATCTTTCGCCACCCACCCAAAAATGACAGTGCACTTTTCTATCGCCCCGACATTGACGGCTTGCGCGCCTTTTCGGTGCTGGCGGTTATCGGTTACCACTTCTTTCCGGTATGGGTGAAAGGCGGTTTTATTGGTGTTGATATTTTCTTCGTCATTTCCGGATTCTTGATCGGCGGTATCCTGTTCGATTCGCTGCGCGCCAATACTTTTTCTCTTCTCGATTTCTACGCCCGCCGCATCCGGCGCATTTTCCCCGCCCTGATCTTGGTCATGGCGGTCTCCTTGGCCTTTGGCTGGTTCGCCCTCTTGCCCGATGATTATCAAAGCCTCGGCAAGCATACGGCAGGTGGCGCGGGGTTTGTTTCCAATTTCCTGCTCCGGCGGGAAGCGGGTTATTTCGATGTCGCATCGGAGCGAAAACCGTTGTTGCACCTCTGGAGCCTCGGTGTCGAAGAACAGTTCTACATCGTCTTTCCGCTTTTTCTCTGGTTGTTATGTCGCAAGGAGTTGCGTACCACGACTTTTCTGTTCATTTTTCTGCTGGTTTCGATGGCCATCAACCTCTCGGTGTATAAAACGCGGGTAGTGTTCAACTTTTATATGCCGATCACCCGTTTTTGGGAGTTTTCCGTGGGCGCGTTGCTGGCACTGGCGCAACGGCGAACCTTGCCGGCCTTGCTGTCGCGCGGACTGCTCAAGCTCGATGCCGGACTGGCTAGATGTTTAGTCCCGGCATTTGATGGGTTGGGTTCATGATGAAGCGTTCTGGTTCCTTTGTCCAGATTTTGCAGAGATATTCATAGGGCGTCAGTCCGTTGAGAGTCTTCAGTCGGCGTGCG
>JAIRNL010000189.1 GCA_031258035.1 Azoarcus sp.
TCTTGGTCGAAGTATCCATCGTCGGCGGCAGCAGCCCCGAATGGCGCTGGCCGACGAGGGGGAACTCCGCCCACGGCAGCCAGAAAAACGGGACGTCCTTGAACACCATGGTCGCGCCGTGCGTGGTGCCGATCTCACGGTCGTAATCAAGTTCGAGTTCCCTGGCCTTGATGTACCAGTCGGGATTGGGCGCGGGGCAGCTCGACCAGGTCGCGTTCCTGGCGCGGTACTGGTTTTCGCCTTCGAGTCGCAGCAGATCCGCCTGGCCGCCGCCCGACACCTGCCGCGGCGGATCGCCTTCTTCAAGCGGCGGACGGCTGCGGGTCATCGAATATTCCGGCTCACGGAACTCGCCGGTACGCGATCCCACCACCAGGGTCGCCGACGGCCCCGACATTTCGGCGTGATCGCCCTGCCGCAGCCGGACATTGCCCTCGGCCACGACCTCATCGACCGGCTCGCGGTAAGTGAGGCGGTCGGCGGTCAGCGTCAACGTGTCGCGCTGCAACTCGACGTCCCCCTCGGCAACCATATCGACAGCATGGGTGCCATGGATGCGCAATGCCGAAATCCGGGTTTCGCCAGGGCCTGCCGGCGAAGGCGCGCCCGCCGTCTTCGGCCCGAAACCCGCCGAGGACGCCAGCACCTGCCAATACGCGCCGACGCCGCCTGCCGGCGCGGTGCCGGAAGCCTTCTTCTTCCCGCAACGCCCCGGAACACCGACGGAGACCCCGCCCGTGCCGACGCCGTTTTCCGCCGGCGTCTCCCCGGCGGGGCAGGCGTCCGCGTCCGCCGGAGGCGAATCGCCCGGCGCGGCGCGCTGTTCCGAATGAGCCTCCGGCACCGGACTTGCCCACAAAGCGCCCAGTGCACAACACATCAATAATGGAAGCAGCCGCAGACGCAGCTTCAGGCCCAAAACCCGCAAAATGATCCTCGCTGAAAAATGCAAAACCGCGCATCGGTCGCCTGATAGAATCGCCGGATTCTACACGAACAACCCACGAACAACCGCGGAGAACCCGCTTTGCCTCGCATCGATCGACTCCAGCAATGGCTGGCGCAGACTTTATCCAACACCCGCCACGAGATTACACCCGCTTCGGCCGATGCCAGTTTCCGCCGTTATTTCCGGGTACTTTTCCCCGCGGAGGACGCCTCCTCCTCCCCCATTGCGGGCCATGCCAGCCTGATCGTCATGGACGCGCCGCCCGAGCACGAAGACTGTAAACCCTGGCTTGCCATCGCCCGCCTGTTCGGCGCCGCCGGCGTCCACGTCCCCGAAATCCTGGCTGAAGACATCGAACAGGGTTTTCTGCTCATGTCCGATCTCGGCAATACGACCTATCTCGACAAACTGCGCGCGCCCGATTGCACCCCGCTCGCCGCCGCGCACCTGTACGCCGACGCGATCGGCGCCCTGCTCGCCATCCAGGCCGCCAGCCGTCCGGGCCCGCTGCCCGCGTATTCCGACGAATTGCTGCGTCACGAACTGATGCTGTTCCCGGACTGGTACATCGCCCGCCACAAGGGCATCACGCTCAATGCCGAAGAAAAAACCGCGCTCGCGGCCATTTTCGACAAAATCATCGCGGTCAACCTCGCGGAGCCAAAAGTCTTCGTCCACCGCGATTACCACTCGCGCAACCTGATGTACATCGCCGACGGCGCCAATCCGGGCATCATCGACTTCCAGGACGCCGTCTACGGCCCACTGACCTACGACCTGGTCTCGCTTTTCAAGGACGCCTATATCGAGTGGGAAGAAGACTTCACTCTCGACCTGCTCGCGCGCTACTGGGAGATGGCGCGCAAGCTCGGCCTGCCGGTACGGGACGATTTCGCCGAATTCCACCGCGACTACGAATGGATGGGCATACAACGCCACATCAAGATCATCGGCATCTTCGCCCGCCTCTCCCACCGCGACGGCAAGGACGGCTACCTCGCCAACATACCGCTGCTATTGCGTTATCTGCGCAGAGCCTGCGCGCGCCACCGCGAACTCAACCCCCTGCTCAAATTGCTCGACAAACTCGATCCAATAGCATCCGGGCAGGGCGACACCTTTTGATCATCACAGCATCACAGACACCATGCTCGAATTTTTCGGTATATCAAGCATCTGGGTCGGCATCAGCCTCGTATTGGCACTTGCCTTCGTACTCGCCTTTGAATTCATCAACGGTTTTCACGACACCGCCAATGCCGTCGCCACCGTGATCTACACCAAGGCGATGTCCCCCTACCGCGCCGTGATGCTCTCGGGCGTCTTCAACTTCCTCGGCGTGCTGCTCGGCGGCGTCGGCGTCGCCTATGCGATCGTCCATCTCCTGCCCGTCGAACTACTCATCAACGTCGACACGGGGCGCGGGCTGGCGATGGTGTTTTCGCTGCTCGCCGCCGCCATCGCCTGGAACCTCGGCACCTGGTATTTCGGCATCCCCGCCTCCAGTTCGCACACCCTGATCGGCTCGATCCTCGGGGTCGGCGCCGCCAACGCGCTCTTGAACGACCTCTCCATCACCCACGGCGTCAATTGGCAGAAAGCCCTCGACATCATCCTCTCGCTGATACTGTCGCCGCTGGCGGGATTCCTGATCGCGGGGCTGCTCCTGCTCGCCCTGAAACGCTGGCGCCCGGTCTCGAAAATGCACGCCGTACCGAAAACCCACGCCATGCCGGAAATGCGCACGGATTACAAACTCCGGAAAAAACCACCGTTCTGGAACCGCCTGGTACTCGTGCTCTCCGCCATCGCCGTCAGCTTCGTCCATGGCTCCAACGACGGACAGAAAGGCGTCGGCCTCATCATGCTGGTGCTGATCGGCTTCGTCCCCGCGCACTACGTCCTCGACCTGAACGCCAGCCCATACCAGATCGAGCGCACGCGCGACGCCGCCATGCACATGCGGCATTTCTACCAGCGCAACCAGGACAAACTGCCCATCGCCGCCCAGGCGCAAAGCCACCCGGACGCCCCGGCCCTGCCCAGGCACTGCGAAACCGCGCGCACTCCGGAGACCGTCCAGAACCTCATCCAGAACCTCAAAGGCGTCGAACGCTACGCCGAACTGGAGGCCGGACAGCGCGTGCAAGTGCGGCGCGACCTGCTCTGCCTCGACGACATGGCCAGTCAGATCGCCAAGCTCCCCGAACTCGTCCCGCAGGAAAAAGCCGACCTCGACCGTCTGCGCAAAGACATCACCGCCACCACCGAATACGCCCCGACATGGGTGATCTTCGCCATCGCCATGGCGCTCGGCCTCGGCACGGTCGTGGGCTGGCGGCGCGTGGTACTCACCGTGGGCGAGCGCATCGGCAAACAGGGCATGACCTACGCCCAGGGCATGAGCGCCCAGATCACCGCCGCGCTGGCGATCGGCGCCGCCAACCTCTACAGCCTGCCGGTATCGACGACGCACGTCCTTTCCTCGGGCGTCGCCGGCACGATGGTCGCCAACCGCAGCGGCCTGCAATTCAGCACCATCAAAGCCATCCTGACCGCCTGGGTACTGACCTTCCCCGCCGCCATGTTGCTGGCCGCAATGCTTTTCTGGCTGGCTTCGCTGGTGACATGACGATGAAAGCGATGATCCTTGCCGCCGGCCGCGGCGAACGCATGCGGCCGCTCACCGACCATTGCCCGAAACCGCTGCTCGCCGTCGGCGGCAAGCCGCTGATCGTGCGCCACATCGAGCGCCTTGCCGCCGCCGGCATCACCGAACTGGTCATCAACCATGCCCACCTCGGCCACATGCTCGAAGCCGCGCTCGGCGACGGCGGCGCTTTCGGCGTACACATCCGCTGGTCGCCCGAGCCGCCCGGCGCGCTGGAGACCGCCGGCGGCATTCGCCAGGCCATGCAATTCCTGGGAGACGACCCTTTTCTCGTCATCAACGGCGACGTCTTCTGCGACGCCGACCTCGCATCACTGGCCACGATCGCCGGCCGACTGCGCCCCGACAGCGGCGACCTTGGCCACCTGCTCCTGATCGACAACCCCGACCACCACCCCGATGGCGATTTCGCGCTCAGGGACGGTCGCGTGCGCGCCGAAGAAGAACCGCGCCTGACCTTCTCCGGCATCGCCGCCTACCATCCCCAGCTTTTCGCCCACCTCGAAGCCGGACGCCCCGCCCGCCTCGCGCCCCAATTGCGGGCGGCGATGGAAATCGACCGCCTCAGCGGCGAACACTACCGCGGCTGCTGGGTAGACGTCGGCACCCCGGAACGCCTGGCGCGACTCGA
>JAIRNL010000279.1 GCA_031258035.1 Azoarcus sp.
TCGCGCCGCGTTTCCAGCCATTCGTACATGAGCGGCAGCAGCAGGAGCGTGAGCGCGGTGGAGGTGATGAGGCCGCCCACGACCACGGTAGCCAGCGGGCGCTGGGTTTCGGCGCCGACGCCTTGCGCCATCAGCATGGGAAGGAGTCCGAGGATGGCGACGCTGGCTGTCATCAGCACCGGCCTCAGGCGCAGCGCCGCGCCCCGGCGCACCGCTTCGCGGATCGACAGGCCCCGCGCCCGTTGTTCGTTGAGGAAGGAGACCAGCACGATGCCGTTCAACATCGCCACGCCGAACACGGCGATGAAGCCGATGGCCGAGGGAACCGATACGTATTGGCCGGTCAGGGCCAGTCCGAAGACGCCGCCGATGATGGCAAAGGGGACGTTTGCGATGATGAGCGTGGCATGGGTGAGCGAGTTGAAGGCGGTGTAGAGGAGCACGAAGATGAGGCCGATGGTGAGCGGCACGATGAGAGCCAGGCGCGACATGGCGCGTTGCTGGTTCTCGAAGGCGCCGCCCCATTCGGTCCAGTAGCCTTCGGGGAGTTTTACCCGGTCGCGGATTTCGGCCTGCGCTTCGCGCACGAAGCCGTCGATGTCGCGCCCTTTCACGTCCATCTGGAGTACCGCGTAGCGGGAAAGTTGCTCGCGGCGCACGAAGGTGTAGCCTTCGTCGGTCTCCACGGTGGCAACGCGCCCGAGCGGTACCAGGGCGCCGGTCGGGGTGCGCAGCGGGATGTCGCTGATCGCCTGGATGCTGTCGCGGAAGGCGGCTTCGAGCCGCACCTGGATGTCGAAGCGGCGCACGCCGTCGATGAGGGTCGTCACCGGTTTGCCGCCGATGCCGGCCTGCACGATTTCCAGGATGTCGTCGGCGTTGATGCCGAAGCGCGCGGCGGCCTCGCGGTTCACTTTCACGACCAGTTGCGGTTTGCCTTTGTTGGCTTCGAGCGAGAGGTCGGTCACGCCCCGCACGCCGCCCAGCACCGGTTTGATTTCGCCAGCCAGGCGATCCAGGGTGGCAAGGTCGGGCCCGTAGAGTTTCAGGGCGAGCGTGGCGCGCACGCCGGAGACGAGTTCTTCGATCCGCATCTGGATGGGCTGGGTGTTGCCCAGCACGACCGTCGGCAGCGCCTGTTCGAGCGTTTCTTTCATCCGTTCGGAGAGTGCCGGCAGGGATATTTGTTCCGGCCATTCTTCTCGCGGTTTGACGTCTACCAGGACTTCCATGTAGTTGGCGTCGGCCGTCTCGCCTTTTTCCGCGCGCCCGATCGTGGCGAGCACGGATTTTGTCTGCGGGTATTGTTGCTTGAGCACGGCGTCCATCTGCCGGGAGACGCGGATCGACTCTTCCAGCGAGGTGGAGGGGATGCCGGTTACCCGGAACATGATCGCGCCTTCTTGCAGCGTGGGCATGAATTCCTTGCCGAGGAAGGGAAAGAGCGCCAGCGCGGCGGCCAGGAGAAGCAGGGCCGCGCCGATGACTTTCTTTTTGTTTTCCAGTGCCCGTTCGAGCAGCGGCAGGTAGAGGCTTTTTACCTGGCGCACGAGGAAGGTGTCGCGTTCCGCTTTCGGTTTCATCACCAGGGCCGAGAGTACCGGCACGAAGGTGAGGGTGAGGGCGAGGGAGCCGGCCATGGCGAAGGTGATGGCGAGCGCCATGGGTTTGAAGAGTTTGCCTTCCAGGCCCGTGAGCGAGAAGAGCGGCAGGAAGACGACGATGATGATGAGGATGGCGAAGGCGATGGGATTGGCGACTTCGCGCGCCGCTTCCAGGATGACGCGGCTGCGGCTGATGTTTTTCCCCGCCTGTTGCGAGAGCAGGCGGAAGCCGTTTTCCACCATCACCACGGCGCCGTCGATCATCATGCCGATGCCGATGGACAGCCCGGCCAGCGACATGAGGTTGGCCGACAGGCCGAAGTGGCGCATGAGCAGGAAGGCGATCAGCATGGCCAGCGGCAGGGTCACGATCACGACCAGCGCCGAGCGGATTTCGCCCATGAAGAGGAAAAGGATGATCGCTACCAGGATGGCGCCTTCCATCAGCGCGCCCGTGGCGGTGCCGAGGGCTTTTTCGACGATGTCGGTGCGGTCGTAGACCGGTTCGATCTTGACGCCCGGCGGCAGGGTCTGACGAGCCAGTTCGAGTTTCTGCCTGACCGCGTCCGCCACGTTCTTGGCGTTTTCGTTGATGCGGGCGAGCGCGATGCCGAGCGTGACTTCCTTGCCGTCCTTGGTGACAGCGCCGAAACGCAGCGCCGGTTCTTCCCGCACTTCGGCCACTTCGCGTATGTGGATGGGCACGCCTTCGCGCTCGGCGACGACGATGTTGCCGATGTCGGCGGTGTCGGCCACCAGCCCCAGGCCACGCACCAGGTATTGTTCCCGGCCCAGGTTGAGGTATTGGCCGCCCACTTGCCGGTTGTTGGCCGCGAGCGCCTCCATCACCGCCTTGAAGGAGAGGCCGTATTTGATGAGTTTGCGCGGGTCGATGAGTACCTGGTATTGCTTTTCTTCGCCGCCCCAGGTGGTGATGTCGTCCACCCCCGGCGCGGTGCGCAGCATGAGGCGCACGCTCCAGTCGTGCAGGGTGCGCAGATCCATGGCGGAGAGCTTTTCGTCCGCCGATTCCACCGTGTACCAGAAGACTTGCCCGAGCCCGGAGCTGTTGGGGCCGAGCGCCGGTTCGCCGTAGCCTTCCGGCAGTCGTTCCCTGGCTTCCTGCAATTTTTCGCCGACCAGCCGCCGGGCGAAGTAGATGTCGACGTCGTCGTTGAAATAGACGCCGACGTAGGAGAGGCCGAAGATCGACACCGAGCGGATTTGTTCCACGCCCGGCAGGCCCGCCATCGCTGTTTCGATGGGCGCGGTGAGCAGTTTTTCGACGTCTTCGGCAGCCAGCCCCGGCGATTCCGTATAGATGTTGACCTGGTTTGGCGTGACATCGGGAAAGGCGTCTACCGGCACTTCCAGCCAGGCGCGGACGCCGAAGAAGGCGACGAGCGCAAAGCCCAGCAGCACGAGGAGTTTGTAGCGCAGCGAGAGGTCGACGATAGGGTTCAGCATGCGTGTTTCCTCAGTGTCCGTGGCCTTCGCCGAGCTGCGATTTCATGATGCGCGCCTTGATGGCGTAGGCGCCCGCGATCACCGCCTTGTCGCCGGCGGCGAGTCCGTTCTTCACCACGACCTTGCCGCGCAGCTTTTCGCCAAGCTCGACCGCGCGCGCTTCAAAGCCGCCGTGTTCCTCGACGAAGACGGTGGGTTGGCTCTGCATCAGCACGACCGCTTCTTCGGGCAGGACGATCGCCCTGGGCGTGTCGGCCTGGTTGTTCGTGCTCTGGGTGCTGATGGCGGCGGTGGCGAACATTTCCGGCTTGAGCCGCCCGTCGGGGTTCGGTACTTCCACTCTCGCCTGTACGGTGCGGGTTTCCTTGTCGACGGTGGCGGCGATGTAGGTGACTGTCCCAGCGAATATCTGGCCAGGATAGGCGGCGACGGTGATCGCCGCGTCGGCGCCTATCCTCACGCGCCCGAGGTCTTTTTCAAACAGGTTGGCTTCGATCCACAGCGTGGAGAGGTCGGCCACGGTGAAAAGCGGCCTGTCCGGCTGGGCCGGTTCGCCGGTGATCGCCTGCTTTTCGATGATCGTCCCGGCAAACGGCGTCGTGAGCGGAAACGTGGAGATGGCCTTGCCGTCGCCGACGGCGCCGGCGGGCACGCCCAGCATGCGCAGGCGGTCGCCGGCCGCGGCCAGCGCCGCTTTCGCCTGCTCGAACTCGGCCTGCGCCCGCAGGTGATCCTTGCGGGCGATGATTTGCTCGGCGTGGAGTTTTTCAGCGCGTTCGGCGTCCGCTTTCGCTATCGCGTGCCGGGCGGAGGCCTGGCGCCAGTCCGAGTGCGCTTCGCCCACTTCGAGGCTGTCGAGCACAGCCAGCGTCTGGTTCGCCCGCACCTGCTCGCCCAGATTGGCGTTGACCCTGACGATGCGGCCGGGCACGCGCGGCGATACGCGGGCGATGCGATCCTGGTTGGGACGGATGGTGGCCGTCACCGTGAGGTCTTCGCCGACTTCCTGCGCCGCGAGGGTTTCGACCCTGATGCCGCCGGAGGCGATTTCTCCGGCCGTGAGCGCCAGCCGATCCGCTTCGCCATGTTCCTCCTGGTTTTCGGCCATGGGGTGTTCGGTCTGGCTGGTCGCGTTTTGGCTGCTGGCTTGCAATGCGTCGCTGTCGCCGCAACCGGCGAGGAGCGAGGCCGACAGGCCGAGGATGAGCGCGCCGGCCCATGGTGGAAAGATGTCGTTCATCAGTATTTTTCTCCTGGGTTGGTCAGGGGGGGGTTTTCAAAATACCCATCATTGGCGAAATGAGCGGGGGCAGGCACAGGGGCCTGCCCCT
>JAIRNL010000275.1 GCA_031258035.1 Azoarcus sp.
GTGGAGTTGGCCGCGCCCGCCTGTTGCGCGCCCGGCGAGCTTTCGTGCCCGGAAGGCGAATGGTTCGGCCTGGGGTCGGCGTTCGCCGCCCGCGAGGCGGAACTCGCTCCCGTGCGCGCGCGGCTCGCCGGTTGCGATCCGTCGCGCGTCCCCTCGGCGGAGGTCGTGGCCCGTCTGGTGGCAGGGCAGGGCGCGGCAGCCATCGTTTCGCCCGAACGCGCCGTTCCGCTCTACGTGCGCAACAAGGTGGCATTGACGACCGCCGAGCGCCTGGCTCAGGGGAAAAAGGCATGACGGCGCGGGATTTCGGTTTTGCGCCCATGACGGCGCGCGATCTCGACTGGGTGGTGGCGCGGGAAGCCGAGTTGCATTCTTTTCCGTGGACACGGGGGAATTTCGCCGATTCGCTGGCTTCGGACTACCTTTGCCGCTTGATGCTGGAGGGCGGTACGCCCGTGGCCTACGCGGTGGCGCTGGTGGTGGTCGACGAAGCGCATCTGCTCAACATCAGCGTGGCGCGCGGCGAGCAGGGGCGCGGGCTTGGCGGCCGCCTGCTCGACCATCTGGTGGAGGGCGTCCGGGGCGATGGCATCCGTCGGTTTTTCCTGGAGGTGCGCCCTTCCAATACCGCCGGGCTCGCGCTCTACCGGCATGCAGGGTTCGTCGAAATCGGGCGACGCAAGGGGTATTATCCGGCGCTCGCCGGGCGCGAGGACGCACTCGTCATGAGGCTGGATCTGTGAGGCCGCGCCGCGCCGCCATTCTCCGCGAGATGGGGCTGACGCCCCTGTGGCGTCTGCGCGCGGCGGTCGATCCCGATCCCGATCCGGGCGGCCTGTGCGCGCCGCCGCCCGCGGAAACCCCGCGGCGGGAAGCGGCCGCCGGACGGATCGCCGGGTTTCCGGAAGCAGCGATACCGGAAGCCGCGCCGTCGCCGGATGTTCCCCGCCCGGGGCCGGCATTCCCCGCGAATACCGCGAGTCTGCCGGCGGGGATGGCGACGGAACTTCCCGCAGCCAGGTGCGTGCCCGATGTCGCCACTCTGGATTGGCAGGCGTTGGAGGAGGCCATCCGTGCCTGTCGCGGTTGCGCGCTGTGCGAACAGCGCACGCAGGCCGTACCGGGCGTCGGCGACCGCAGCGCGCCCTGGATGTTCGTCGGCGAAGGGCCGGGCGTGGAAGAAGACCGGCGCGGCGAGCCTTTCGTCGGCCCGGCCGGACGCCTGCTCGACAACATGTTGGCTGCGCTTGGCCTCCGGCGCGGCGACGGCGTCTACATCGCCAATGCCGTCAAATGCCGTCCGCCGCGCAACCGCACGCCCGAGGCGGCGGAAATCGCCGTCTGCCTGCCTTTTCTCGACCGCCAGATCGCGCTCGTCCGACCCCGCCTGCTGGTTGCGTTGGGCCGCCCGGCGGCGCAGGCGCTGCTCGGACGCGAAATCGCCATCGCCGCGGCGCGCGGCAAACGCTTCGAGCGCGACGGCGTCGCGGTGGTCGTGACCTACCACCCGGCCTATCTGCTGCGCAATCCGCTGGACAAGGGCAAGGCGTGGGAAGACCTGTGCTTCGCGCGCCGGTTGATGGCGGCGGGGGAGGACTGAGCGCGGGCCCGTCGCCTCAATGCACGTTGTCGAGTTGCGCCACGTTGTCGTGTACGCGCTGGTTGGCCTCGTGCCACGCCTTGATGGCCGACATCGAGGTGATCACGAAGAGCCCGAGGATGACGATGATCGCGTTGATTCCCAGCTCCATGATGTTCAGCAGGAAATAGGCGCCGCCGATCATCAGGGTTGCCAGGTTTTCGTTGAAGTTCTGCACCGCGATCGAATGCCCGGCGCCGAGCAAGACATGGCCGCGATGCTGGAGCAGCGCGTTCATCGGCACGACGAAGAAGCCGCCGCAGGCGCCGATGAGGAGAAGCAGGGTGACGGCGACGTAATAGTTGTCGACCAGCGGCATGATGAGCATGGTTGCCCCCATGACGATGCCGAGCGGAATGACCCGGATCGACTGGCGCAGGCTGACGAGGATGGATGCCGCCACCGCGCCGGTGGCCATCCCGGCGGCAACCCAGACCATCAGCCTCGTTGCCTGCGTCGTGTTGTTGACTTTTTCGAGCGCCATCGGCGCCCAGTTGATGACGACGATCTGCAAGGCGTGCGCCACCCCCCAGGTGACGGTCGTCAGGGCCAGCGAAATCTGCCCGAGCTTGTCGCGCCACAGCGTCTTGAGGCAATGCAGGAAATCGTGGAGCAGGTAGAGCGGATTGCTGTGCAGCGGCTTGTGGTCGACGCCGGTATTGGGGATGCCCAGGTTGAACAGGGCGGCAAGCATGTAGAACCCGCCGATGATGAGGATGCCGCCGCCGAAGCCGAATTCGCCGAGCAGGGGCGCGTCGAGGCCGATGAACCAGTTCAGCACCCTGTCTCCGACCATTTCGCCGCCGAAGACGGTACCGAGGATGATCGCCGCCACGGTCAGTCCCTCGATCCAGCCGTTGGCCACCACCAACTTGCTGTGGGGCAGCAGTTCGGTGAGGATGCCGTATTTGGCTGGCGAGTAGGCCGCCGCGCCCAGGCCGATGACGGCATAGGCATACAGGGGATGGGCCCCGGCGAAGAACATCAGGCAGCCGACGATCTTGACCGCGTTGCTGACGAACATCACCCGCCCTTTCGGCATCGAGTCGGCAAAGGCGCCGACCCAGGCAGCCAACACGACGTAGGAGATGGCGAAGAAAGATTTCAGAAGCGGCTCGAATCCGGATTCGCCGGATTTTTTGAGCATCTCGATGGCAATGATGAGAAGTGCGTTGTCGGCGAGCGCGGAGAAGAACTGCGCCGCCATGATGATGTAGAAACCGAGAGGCATCGCCTGCCGAACCGTCGAGATCGTTATGGAAGCGGTCTTATATCACGAAGGCCGTCCTGGCTGTAGTCGAATCTGCGCTGACCACGGGAGATGTCCCCGCTTGTGGTCTAATCGCGCCATCTTCCCACCCTTCAGCGGCCAACGAACATGCCGAAAGCGAAATCCGCCTATGTCTGCACCGGCTGCGGCGCGTCCCTGCCGCGCTGGCAAGGGCAATGCCCGCAATGCCGGGAGTGGAATACCCTCGTCGAAACCCCCCTCGAGCGCGGCGCGGGCGGCGCGTCGGCGCGCCGGGTCGGCATGGCCGGCGCTGTGGCAAAAGTGCAAATGCTGGCCGCGCTCGAAGCGCGCGAGGCGCCGCGCATCCCGAGCGGCATCGCCGAATTCGACCGCGTCCTCGGCGGCGGTCTCGTGGCCGGCGGCGTGGTGCTGATCGGCGGCGATCCCGGTATCGGCAAATCGACCCTGCTGCTGCAAGCCCTGTGCCGGCTGGCCCAGGCGCACCCGGTGGTCTATGTGAGCGGCGAAGAATCCGGCGAGCAGGTCGCCCTGCGCGCCCAGCGCCTGCAATTGACGCCGGGCGGCCTGCAACTGCTCACCGAAATCAACCTCGAACGCATCATCGCCTGCCTGGGCGAAACCGCGCCGCGGGTGGCGGTCATCGACTCCATCCAGACCCTGTATTCGGAAAACCTGCAATCGGCTCCCGGCTCGGTCGGGCAGGTGCGCGAATGCGCCGCGCAGCTCACGCGCCATGCCAAGCAAAGCGGCACCACGCTCATCCTCGTCGGTCACGTCACCAAGGATGGCGCGCTCGCCGGCCCCCGCGTGCTCGAACACATCGTCGACACCGTGCTGTATTTCGAGGGCGATACCCATTCCAGCTTCCGCCTGATCCGCGCTTTCAAGAACCGTTTCGGCGCGGTCAATGAACTGGGCGTATTCGCCATGACCGAACGCGGCCTCAAGGGCGTCTCCAACCCCTCGGCGCTGTTCCTGTCCCAGCACGACGCGGGCGTCTCCGGCAGTTGCGTGCTCATCACCCAGGAAGGCACCCGCCCGCTGCTCGTCGAAATCCAGGCCCTCGTCGACAGCGCCCAGAGTCCCAACCCGCGCCGGCTCTCGGTCGGGCTGGAACCGACGCGGCTGGCGATGCTGCTCGCGGTCATGCACCGTCACGCCGGTATCGCCTGCTTTGATCAGGATGTGTTCGTCAATGCCGTCGGCGGCGTCAAGATTGCCGAACCCGCCGCCGATCTGGCCATCCTGCTCGCGGTGACTTCCTCGCTGCGGGATCGTCCACTGCCGCGCGGGCTGGCTGTCTTCGGCGAAGTGGGTCTTGCCGGGGAGATACGCCCCGCGCCGCGCGGGCAGGAGCGCCTGAAAGAGGCCGCCAAGCTCGGTTTCAGCGCCGCCATCGTCCCCCGCGCCAACCTGCCGCGCCAGCCCATCCCCGGCATCGACATCCACGGCGTCGACCGCGTGGACGGGGCGCTGGAAATCGCCCGCGAAGCCGGGCGGTGATTTTCACGGTTCCTCTCTCCGTGCACTACGCCCACATCCCTTTTCGATTTGATCCGGATTCGATGGCTGCGTGAGCTAGTTGCGTTGCATTGCGGCGGAACGGGCATAAAGTCCGCGCCGATTCCCGTTGAACTCTTATACCGCCATTTCAAGCAGGAGCCTGGTATGCCCCGTCCGGAAAAAGTACGTCTTGGCGATTTATTGATCCAGGAAGGTTTATTGACCGACGAGCAGCTCAAGTTTGCCCTGGACGAACAAAAACGTAGTGGACGCAAATTGGGGCGTATTTTTGTCGATAGCGGTTTTGTCACGGAAGATGGCATTTCCAATATTTTGGCCCGGCAGTTGCAAATCCCTTTTGTCGACCTGCGCCAGCTTCAATACAAGGAAGAACTCATCAGGCTGCTGCCGGAGACCATGGCGCGCCGCTATCGCGCCCTGGTGCTGGGCGAAAAGGACGGTGTGCTGCAAGTCGGACTGGTCGATCCCACCGATCTGCGGGTGTACGACGAAATCAGCCGCGCCGTGCGGCGGAACATCGACATCGCGGTGGTGAGCGAAAGCCAGCTCATGCCGACCATCGACCGGGTTTACCGCCACACGGAGGAAATCGCCGGGCTGGCCAAGGAACTCACCTCCGAGATGTCCGACATACCGGTGGAATTCGGCGAACTGCTCGGCCTGTCCGCCACCGCCGAGGATGCGCCCGTCGTCAAACTCCTGCACATGGTGTTCGAGGAAGCCCTGCGCTCCCGCGCCTCCGACATCCACATCGAGCCGCAGGAAAACAACCTGCGCATCCGCTTTCGCATCGACGGCCTGCTGCACGTGCAGACCGAGGCCGATGCCAAGATCGCCTCCGCCGTCGCCCTTCGCCTGAAGCTGATGAGCGGCCTCGACATTTCCGAAAAACGCCTGCCCCAGGACGGACGCTTCCACATCAAGGTGCGCAACGCCGCCGTCGACATCCGGATTTCCACCCTGCCCACGCAATACGGCGAATCCGTCGTCATGCGGCTGCTCGCCCAGAACCAGACCCTGCTTTCGCTCGATCACATGCACATGCCGCCGCGCGTGCTCGAACGCCTGCGCCATGCCCTGCACCGGCCCAGCGGTATGGTGCTCGTCACCGGCCCCACCGGCTCCGGCAAGACCACCACGCTCTACGCCGCGCTCAACGAACTCAACAGCCCCGAGAAAAAAATCATCACCGTCGAAGACCCGGTCGAATATCGCCTGCCCGGGCTCAACCAGGTGCAAGTGCATGAAAAAATCGACCTCAGCTTCGGCAAAGTGCTGCGCACCGTCTTGCGGCAAGATCCGGACATCGTGCTCGTGGGCGAGATGCGCGACACGGAAACCGCCGAAATCGGCATGCGCGCCGCCATGACCGGGCACCTCGTGCTCTCCACCCTGCACACCAACGACGCCATGACCACGCCCATCCGGCTGCTGGACATGGGCGTGCCGCGCTACATGGTCGCGCTCTCCGTACACCTCGTGCTTGCCCAGCGGCTCGTGCGCACCGTCTGCGAAAACTGCAAGACCCCGGCCTCGTTACAGCCCCACGAGCGCGAATGGCTGCGCTACGAACTGCATGAACGGGTCGATGCGCATCCCTATTACCAAGGCAAGGGCTGTTCGCACTGCAACAACACGGGGTTTCAGGGGAGAACCGGCGTCTATGAATTCCTCGAAATGAGCGACGAGCTCGTCGAGGCCACCAACCAGTCCGACCCCGCCGCCTTCATGGCCGCCGCCCGGCGGCAGATGGCGGGCGCCACCTTGCGCCGCGACGCCGTGCGCCTGGTGCTGGCTGGGCGTACCACGGTCGATGAAGCGATGCGCGTCAGCAACCAGAACGAGGAATGAGGGATGCCCAATTTCAGTTACCAGGGCAGGGATGCCACGGGCCAGGCAGTCAGCGGCGCGGCGGAGGCAGCCAGCGAATTCGACGCCGCCAGGAACCTCATGGCGCAGGGCATCACGCCGCTCGCCATCGAGCCTGCTTCCCCGTCCAGGGCAAGTAGGAAAAACCCGGACGGCGGCGCGGGAAAACTGGCTGGACTCTTCGCGGAAAAGCCGCGGCATGAAGACATCCTGCTCTTTTTCCGCCAGATCTATTCCCTGCTCAAAGCCGGCGTGCCCATCATGCGCGCCCTGACCGGCCTGCAAGAGTCCGCCGCCAACAAAGGCATGAAGGCGCTGTTGCGCGACATGCGCGAGAGTCTCGACGCCGGGCGCGAATTCTCCGCCGCCATGGCGCGCCACCCCAAAGTCTTCACCAGTTTCGCCATCAACATGACCCGCGTCGGCGAAATGACCGGGCGGCTGGAAGAAATCTTCCTGCGCCTCTTCCATCACATGGAGTTCGAGCGTTTCATCCGCGAGCAAGTGAAATCGGCGTTGCGCTACCCGAGCTTCGTGGTGCTTGCCATGGTCATCGCCATCGTCGTCGTCAACATCTTCGTCATTCCCGCCTTTGAGAAAGTGTTCGACAGTTTCGACGCGCAATTGCCGGCCGTCACCCACATGTTGTTGGGTTTCTCGAATTTCATGCGCGCCAATTGGCATTACATGCTGGCCGGGCTCGTGATGGTCGGGTTCTGTTTTCGCGCCTGGATCAAGACCCGCAAAGGGCGTTACGACTGGGATCGCTTCAAACTCGGGATTCCCATTGCCGGGAAAATCGTCACCAAGGCCACGCTTTCCCGTTTCGCCCGCAGCTTCGCGCTGGCTTCCCGGAGCGGCGTCCCCATTATCCAGGCGCTCTCGAACGTGGCCCAGACGGTAGACAACGCCTACATCTCCGAGAAGATCGAGCGCATGCGCGACGGCGTCGAACGCGGCGAAAGCGTCTTGCGCAACGCCATCGTGTCCGGCATTTTCACGCCCATGGTCATCCAGATGATCGCCGTGGGCGAAGAGACCGGCTCCCTGGACGACATGCTGCAAGATGTCGCCGACATGTACCAGCGTGAAGTCGAATATGAACTCAAGACGCTTTCACAACAAATCGAACCCATCCTCATCGTCTTCCTGGGCGTCCTCGTCCTCGTTCTCGCGTTGGGTATTTTCCTGCCCATGTGGGACCTGGGCAAAGCGGCGAAAGGGGGCGCCTGAAACAATGAAAATCCGCCTTTCCCCCATCCGGGCCCAAAGCGGCCTGACCCTGATCGAACTGATGGTGTGCTGCCTGCTGGCTCTGCTTCTTTTCATCGGCTACCTGCGCGTGACCCGGCACTATCAGGAAGAAATGGAAGAAATCTCCGTGCGTCTCACCATTTCGCGCATCCAGGTCGGCATGGCCCTGGAATGGGCCAGGCGCATCGGCGCGGGCGACAGCAGGCAGGGCACCGGAGAACTGGTGGGCGCCAACCCCGTGCGCTGGCTCGACGAGCCTCCCCACAACTATCTGGGAGAACTCAGGGCGCCCAAACTCGACAAACTGGCGCCGGGCCGCTGGTTGTTCGACCTGAGTCGCAAGGAATTGGTCTATATCGTCGATAACGGCGACAACCTGACATTCAAGAACAGCTTCGAGCGCGTCAAGGCGCTGCGCTGGCACGTGCGTCTTGCCGGAACGGAACCCGGAGAAAAAAAGGGCACGGAACCGGAATTCGGCGAACTGAAGCTCATGCCGGTATATGAATATCACTGGTTCTAGACAGTGTCGCCACAAGATATTTGCCCATGATGCGATGCATCGTATTTGCACGGCAGCCACGAAAGAAGCCGTATTCCTGGCATAGCGGGTGGCGATACCTCGCCAGCGTTTCAAGTATTGTCCATTCCACCAGAACGCCCGGGCGGCGATATTGCGCAGGACGTCACGGGCCACTTTGTCTTTGCTTGAAAAGCGTCAGCAGGGGTTCCAGACAGCGCGGATCGAAGTAGCGCAGAGACACTACGTGTTTTGCTGAGCCAGTCTTCGTAGACCACTTCCATCTGTCAGGCCCCATTCGGCGGCGGCGCGCCGAACACGTCCGCCAGCTTGCCCGCATCGAGCAGCGCATCGGCCCACGCTTCCAGTTGCGCGGCGTTTGCCGCGCGCACGCGCGTTTCCACCCACTCCGGCAGCGGATCGAAGCGACGATGCAGTTGTCGGAGCAGCAACTTCGCTTCGCCTTCCAGCCGCCCTTTCTGTTCACCTTCCCGCAAAGCTTCCCTGCGCGTTTCGCTGAGCCAGTCTTCGTAAACCACTTCCATCTTGTCGTACTCCTCGAAAACGTCCCGGATATTTTTGATCCCTTCGATCATAGAAGCTGGGGCGCGGTGCATCAACAGCCACT
>JAIRNL010000075.1 GCA_031258035.1 Azoarcus sp.
GTATCGCTCGACGCACCGCCTCTGTCGTTGTGGCGCTGCCGTGTAGAACTTGTCCCATAGGGACTCCCTCCATTTTGTCATAGATATTGTACCGTCAAACGCTGGGACTAAACATCTAAATCCAGCGCGGAAAAACCTGCTTTCGTGTTTTCGCGCCCGCGAAAGTTGAGGGGCAAGCAGAAAACGCTTCTGGCAGGCCCTGAAATAAAACAGCCCCGGATGGGGCTGTTTTATTTCCATTCCGGGAACGCGCGCGGCGCCCGTTTTCAATGGGTATGCTTGCGCAGTTTCTCGATCGCGTGGATCTGGGCGATGGCTTCAGCCAGTTCGGCCTGCGCCTTGGCGTAGTCGATCTGGGCGCTCTTGCTGGCCAGGGTTTCCTCGGCCTTGCGCTTGGCTTCCAGCGCCTTGGCTTCGTCGAGATCCTTGCCGCGGATGGCGGTGTCGGCGAGCACCGTCACCAGGCGGGGCTGGATTTCGAGAATGCCGCCCGCGACGAATATCAGCTCTTCTTCTGCCTGGTTCGGGATCTTTACCCGTACCGCGCCCGGCTTGATCCGGGTCATCAGCGGCATGTGGCCGGGCAGGATGCCGAGTTCGCCCGCTTCGCCGGGCAGGGCGACGAACTCCGCCAGCCCGGAGAAGATCTGTTCTTCCGCGCTGACGATGTCTACGTGAACCGTCATGGCCATGGTCTGTGTCCTTCAAAGGCCGCGCGGCAGGCTGGGCCGTCGCGCGGCGGGGGCGGATTATTGGAGTTTGCGGCCCTTTTCGACGGCTTCCTCGATGCTGCCGACCATGTAGAACGCCTGCTCGGGCAGGTTGTCGTATTCGCCGTTCACAATCGCCTTGAATCCGGCGATGGTGTCCTTGAGCGGTACGTACTTGCCGGGCGAGCCGGTGAAGACTTCGGCGACATGGAAGGGCTGCGAGAGGAAACGCTGGATTTTGCGCGCGCGGGCCACGGTGAGCTTGTCTTCGGGGGAGAGTTCGTCCATGCCCAGGATGGCGATGATGTCGCGCAGTTCCTTGTATTTTTGCAGGGTCTGCTGCACGGCGCGCGCCGTGTTGTAGTGCTCTTCGCCGACGACCAGGGGGTCGAGCTGGCGGCTGGTGGAGTCGAGCGGGTCGACCGCCGGGTAAATCCCCAGCGCGGCGATGTCGCGCGAGAGCACCACGGTGGAGTCCAGGTGCAGGAAGGTGGTGGCGGGTGAGGGGTCGGTGAGGTCGTCCGCTGGTACATAGACGGCCTGGATCGAGGTGATGGAGCCGACCTTGGTGGAGGTGATGCGCTCTTGCAGGCGGCCCATTTCCTCGGCCAGCGTCGGCTGGTAGCCCACGGCGGAAGGCATCCGGCCCAGAAGGGCGGAGACTTCGGTGCCAGCCAGGGTGTAGCGGTAGATGTTGTCGACGAAGAAGAGGATGTCGCGGCCTTCGTCGCGGAAACGCTCGGCCATGGTGAGGCCGGTGAGCGCCACGCGCAGGCGGTTGCCCGGCGGCTCGTTCATCTGGCCGAAGACCATCGCTACCTTGTCGAGCACGTTCGAGTCTTTCATCTCGTGATAGAAGTCGTTGCCCTCGCGGGTGCGCTCGCCCACGCCCGCGAACACCGACAGGCCCGAGTGCTGCTTGGCGATGTTGTTGATGAGTTCCATCATGTTGACGGTCTTGCCCACGCCCGCGCCGCCAAAGAGGCCGACCTTGCCGCCCTTGGCGAACGGGCAGATGAGGTCGATGACCTTGATGCCGGTCTCCAGCAGTTCGATCGAGGGGGAGAGTTCGTCGAATTTCGGCGCCTTCTGGTGGATGGCGCGGCGCTCGTCGGTGGGGATGTCGCCGGCGTCGTCGATCGGACGGCCCAGCACGTCCATGATGCGGCCAAGCGTCGCCGGGCCGACGGGCACCGAGATCGGGCCGCCGGTGCCGGTGACTTTCATGCCGCGGCGCAGGCCGTCGGAGGAGCCCAGCGCGATGGTGCGCACCACGCCGTCGCCGAGTTCCTGCTGCACCTCGAAGGTCAGTCCCTTTTCGGCGAAGGTATTGGCGGCGTCTTCGAGTTTGAGGGCCTCATACACCCTGGGCATCGCCTCGCGCGGGAACTGGATATCCACCACCGCGCCGATGCACTGAACGATAGTACCGTTGCTCATCGTGTTTCCTTGTCAATAGTTCCGTTAGACCGCGGCGGCGCCGCCGACGATTTCGTTCAATTCCTTGGTGATCGCGGCCTGGCGGGTCTTGTTGTAGACCAGTTGCAGTTCGTCGATGACACTCTTGGCGTTGTCGGAGGCGGCTTTCATCGCCACCATCCTTGCGCTCTGCTCGGAGGCCATGTTCTCGGCCACCGCCTGATAGACCAGCGCCTCGACGTAGCGCACGAGCATTTCGTCGATGACGACCCGCGGATCGGGTTCGTAGAGGTAATCCCAGGCGCTTTCGGGCGTCCCCAGCTTGTCGCCAGCCAGCGGCAGGAGTTGCTCCAGCATCGGCTCCTGCTTCATGGTGTTGATGAAGCGGGTGTAGGCGATGTGGACGGCGTCGAGTTCGCCTTGCTGGAAGGCGTCGAGCAGTATTTTCACCGGCCCGATCAGCTTTTCGAGCGCCGGGCGGTCGCCGAGGTGCACGACGTGCGAGGCGGCGCCGATGCCGAGGCGCTGCATGAAACCCAGCCCCTTGTTGCCGATGCAGCAGGCGCGGATTTCGGTGACGCCGGCGCCTTCCCAGGATCTGAGCGCATTGAGGGCGACGCGCTGCACGTTGGTGTTGAGGCCGCCGCACAGGCCCTTGTCGGTCGTCACCAGGATGAGGCCCACCCGCCTGACCTGCTCCTTGTGGACCAGGAAGGGATGCTTGTAGTCGGTGACGTTGGCCTGGGACAAATGCGCGGCGAGCCGGCGGATTTTTTCGGCGTAGGGGCGGGCGGCGCGCATCCGGTCCTGCGCCTTGCGCATTTTGGATGCGGCCACCATCTCCATGGCCTTGGTGATCTTGCGCGTGTTCTGCACGCTCTTGATCTTGGTACGGATTTCCTTTCCGCTAGCCATTTTCCGTCTCCCTTGGCGCCATCAAGCCCAGCTTTTCTTGAACTCGGCGATCGCGGCAGCCAGGGTTTTTTCGGCGTCGGCATCCAGTTCGCGTTTCTCCAGGATGCCGGAGATGAGCGCGGCGTGCTGCGTCTTGATGTATTGCAGCAGGCCGGCCTCGAAAGCCAGTATGCGGGAAGCTTCGATGTCGTCGAAATGGCCGTTGTTGACCGCGTAGAGGACGATGCCCATGTCGGCGATCGACATCGGGGAATATTGCGCCTGCTTCATCAGCTCGGTGACGCGGCGGCCGCGTTCGAGCTGCTTGCGGGTGGCGTCGTCGAGGTCGGAGGCGAACTGCGCGAAGGCAGCCAGTTCGCGGTACTGCGCGAGGTCGGTGCGGATGCCGCCGGAGAGCTTCTTGATGACCTTGGTCTGGGCCGCGCCGCCGACGCGGGACACCGAGATGCCGGCGTTGATCGCGGGACGGATGCCGGCGTTGAAGAGGTCGGTTTCGAGGAAGATCTGCCCGTCGGTGATGGAGATGACGTTGGTCGGCACGAAGGCGGACACGTCGCCGGCCTGGGTTTCGATGATCGGCAGCGCGGTGAGCGAGCCGGTCTTGTCCTTGATTTCGCCCTGGGTGAATTTCTCGACGTAGGCGGCGTTGACCCGCGCCGCGCGTTCCAGCAGGCGGGAGTGGAGGTAGAAGACGTCGCCCGGATAGGCTTCGCGGCCCGGCGGACGGCGCAGCAGGAGCGACACCTGGCGATAGGCCCACGCCTGCTTGGTGAGGTCGTCATAGACGATGAGGGCGTCCTGGCCGCGGTCGCGGAAGTATTCGCCCATCGTGCAGCCGGCGTAGGCCGCGAGGTACTGCATGGCGGCGGATTCGGACGCGGTGGCGGCGACGACGATGGTGTATTCCATCGCGCCGTGTTCCTGGAGCTTTCTTACCACGTTGGCGACGGTCGAGGCTTTCTGGCCGATCGCCACGTAGACGCAGAAGACATCCTGGCCCTTCTGGTTGATGATGGTGTCGACCGCGACCGCCGTCTTGCCGGTCTGGCGGTCGCCGATGATGAGTTCGCGTTGGCCGCGCCCGATGGGCACCATCGCGTCGATGGATTTCAGGCCGGTCTGTACCGGCTGCGACACGGACTGCCGGGAGATGACGCCGGGGGCGACTTTTTCGATCTTGTCGGTGAGTTTGGCGTCGATCGGGCCCTTGCCGTCGATCGGCTGCCCGAGGGCGTTGACCACGCGACCGATCAGTTCGGGGCCGATGGGCACTTCGAGGATGCGGCCCGTCGTCTTGACGGTGTCGCCTTCGACGATGTGTTCGTATTCGCCGAGCACGACCGCGCCGACCGAGTCGCGTTCGAGGTTGAGCGCCAGGCCGAAAGTGTTGCCGGGGAATTCCAGCATTTCGCCCTGCATCGCATCGGCCAGGCCGTGGATGCGGCAGATGCCGTCGGTGACGGAGACGACCGTGCCTTCGTTGCGCGAAGTCGCGGCAAGTTGCAGGTTCTGGATCCGGCTCTTGATCAGGTCGCTGATTTCAGAGGGGTTGAGTTGCATTGCGATAACTCCTAGTTCTTGAGCGTGGCGGCCATGCTCGCAAGTTTGCCGCGAACCGAGGCGTCGATGACTTCGTCGCCGATGGCGATGCGAACCCCGCCGATGAGATCGGGATCGACCGTGACGGTCGTGTCGATGCGGGTCTTGAAACGGGCTTCGAGGTCGGACTTGAGCGAAGCCAGCGTGGCATCGTCGAGCGGAAAGGCGGAAGCGATCCTGGCTTCCAGCACGCCTTCGTATTCGTTCTTCAGGACGACGAACAGGTCGCGGATCTCCGGAAGCACTTGCAGGCGTTCGTTATCGACGAGGACGCGAACGAAGTTCTGCTGCTCGGTGCTCAATTCTCCGGCCACGTCCAGCACCAGGCTGGCGAGCCGGTCGGCAGCCAGCCTGGGATTGGCGATACATTCCCGCATGTCGGCATCGCCCGCGACGGCGGCGAGCCGGTCCAGTGCTTCCGACCATGGCGCCAGCGCACCCGCCCCCCTGGCCAGTTCGAAAGCGGCATCGGCATAGGGGCGCGCGATGGTGACGTTCTCGGCCATGATTTATTGCAGTTCCTGTTTCAGGTTAGCCAGCAGATCGGCGTGTACCTGTGGGTTGATTTCGCGGCGCAGGATCTTTTCGGCGCCGGCGACAGCCAGCTGCGCGACCTGGTCGCGCAGGGCGTCCCTGGCTTGTTGCGCAGCCAGGGATGCCTCGGCCAGGGCGGCTTCCCGTGCCTGGGCGACGATGCGCGCGGCTTCGGCGCGGGCCTCCTCGACCTTTTCGCCGGCCTGTCGTTCGGCATTGGCGCGTATTTCGACCCCTTTTTCGCGGGCCTTGCGCAATTCCTCGACGGCTTTCCTGTCAGCCAGGGCCAGATCGGATTTCGCCTTTTCCGCGGCATTCAACCCGTCGGCGATTTTCTTCGCGCGTTCGTCCAGCGCTTTCACGATGGGCGGCCAGACGAACTTCATCGTGAATCCCCCAAGGATGAGGAATACGACGAGTTGCAGAAACAGGGTGGCGTTCAGATTCACTGTTCTTGTCCTCGATGGCGGTTAGAGGAACGCGAACCCAATCACGACTGGAACGGGTTGGCAAAGGCGAACATCATCGCGATGCCGACGCCGATCAGGAAGGCGGCGTCGATCAGGCCGGCCAACAGGAACATCTTGGTTTGCAGGGCGTTCATCAATTCCGGCTGGCGGGCCGAGGCTTCGAGATACTTGGAACCCATGATGCCGATGCCGATACAAGCGCCGACCGCGCCCAGACCGATGATCAGACCAGCAGCCAGCGCGACGAGACCCAGTACGTTGTTTTCCATGACAACTCCTTGAAAGCGATGCAATTGAGGTTGAAAAAGCGGAAAGCCCGCGACTACGACACCGGAATCAGTGTCCTTCGTGCGCCTGACCGATATAGACGAGGGTCAGCATCATGAAGATGAACGCCTGAAGCAGGATGATCAGAATGTGGAAGATGGCCCAGACCGTACCAGCCAGCACATGGCCGATGGCGAGCAGGACACCCGAAGTTGAAACCGCCCACGCGCCGCCCATCAGCGCGATCAGCATGAACACCAGTTCGCCCGCGTACATGTTGCCGAAAAGCCGCATGCCGTGCGAGATGGTCTTGGCCAGGAACTCAATGATCTGCATGAGGAAATTCACCGGCCACAGTGCCGGATGCGCGCCGAAGGGCGCGGTGAAGAGTTCGTGCGCCCAGCCCGCCACGCCCTTGATCTTGACGTTGTAGTACAGGCAGAGCAGCAGCACGCCGATCGACATGCCGAGCGTGGCCGAAAGGTCGGCGGTCGGCACCACGCGCATGGGGGCGTGCGGATCGTGCGTCGCCTGTTGCCAGAGCGTCGGCAGCAGGTCGACCGGCAGCAGATCCATCGCGTTCATGAGGAAGATCCACACGAAGACGGTGAGCGCGAGCGGGGCCACGAACCTGCGCGACTCGGCGCTGTGGATGATGCCCTTGGCCTGGTCGGCAACCATCTCGACGAGCATCTCGACGCAGCCCTGGAAACGTCCCGGCACGCCGGAAGTGGCCTTGCGGGCAGCCAGCCACAGCAGGAACACGGTCAGGAGGCCAAGCCCGACGGAATAGAAGAGGGTGTCGTAGTTGACGATTGACCAATCAATGACGTCCGGCTGCTTCTTGCCGAGATTGTTGAGGTGGGTAAGGTGGTGGACGATGTAGTCGCCCGCGCTGGGCCCTGTTTCCGCGTGCTCAGTAGCCATGTTCAGGTCTTCACCAAAAATGCGAACAGATTTGCCTTCAAAGCCAGCGCCAGCCCGGCCAGGAGCGCGCCCCAGTGGACGTCCCCGTACAGCGTCGCCGTCAGCGCGAGCAACCCCACGGTCGAAGCGAGCTTGAGCAGCTCACCCGCAGCAAAGGGCATCACTCTAGCACGCTCTTCGTGCCAGGATGCCAGCCGGAGCCGCCATGCGAAGAGGCTGCTCGGCAGCGCGTAAGCCAGCCCGCCGCAGGTCGCGGACAAGGCGCCGCGCGCGCCGAGGAAGGCAGCTGCCGCCATCGCGGCCAGAAGCGTCATCCCGAATTGCAACAGAACCGCCTTGTACATTCTCTCTCCGCTGGTGCGCCGCTCTGGCGCCGCGACCGTCAAACGTCCAACATCCTAGGGGAGATGCCCCCGGGAAGTCAATCCGTGCCGCAACATGCCGCGGGGGAATCTTTTCCGCTTTCCCTTGCGGCATCTTCAACGCAGGCGCCCGAGAAGGCCGTCCAGTTGATCCAGACTGGCGAAACGGATCACCACTTCGCCCGCCCCCTTGCGGTTGGCCTTGATTTTCACCATGGCGCCGATCGCGTCGGCGATTTCCTCTTCCAGCCGCAGCAGATCGCGGTTCGGGGCGGATTCGGCTTTTTGCGGGCGCGGATCCAGCGCCTGCTGGACAAGTTTTTCGGCTTCACGTACTGAAAGCTGGCGCGCCGCCACCTGGTTGGCGATGCGGATCTGGTTTGCGCCGTCGAGCGGCAGCAGGGCGCGCGCATGTCCCATGTCGATATCGCCGGCGACCAAAAGTTCCTGTACCGGCTGGGCGAGGTTGAGCAACCGGAGCAGATTGGTCGCCGCCGGGCGCGAGCGTCCCACCGCGTCGGCGGCCTGCTGGTGGGTCATGCCGAATTCGTCGATCAGGCGCTGGATGCCGCTGGCTTCTTCGAGTGGGTTGAGATTTTCGCGCTGGATGTTCTCGATCAGCGACATGGCCAGCGCGGCATTGTCGGGAATTTCCCGCACCAGACAGGGAACACCGTCGAGACCGGCGATGGCCGCCGCCCGCCAGCGTCGCTCGCCGGCGATGATTTCGTAATCGCCGTGCTCCACGGGACGCACGAGGATGGGCTGCATGATCCCCTGCTCCCGGATCGAGGCAGCCAGTTCTTCGAGCGAACCGGGATCCATGCGGGTGCGGGGCTGGTACTTGCCGGGGCGCAGGGCCTCGCGCGGCAGGGTCTGCAATTCGCCTTTCTCGGCCTCGTCGTCGCGGTTGGCCGCCAGCAGTACATCGAGGCCGCGCCCGAGTCCCTTGAGTTTGGGTGGAGTCATGTTCGTGGCCTTCCGTCACAGCGTCCTGACGCGTTCGATCAACTCCGCGGCGAAAGCGTAATACGCCTGCGCGCCGCGTGAGGAGCGGTCGAACACCACGCCCGGCACGCCATGGCTGGGCGCCTCGGCCAGCCGGACGTTGCGCGGTACCACGGCGCTGAACACCTTGTTGCCGAAATGGCTTTCGAGCTGATTGGAGACCTGTTGCTGCAAGGTGATGCGAGGATCGAACATCACCCGCAACAGTCCGATGATCTTGAGGTCGCGGTTGAGATTGGCATGGACTTTCTTGATCGAATTGACCAGGTCGGAAAGTCCTTCCAGCGCGTAGTATTCGCACTGCATCGGGATGACGACGCCGTGCGCGGCGCACAGGCCGTTGAGCGTCAGGAGCGAGAGCGACGGCGGACAGTCGACGAGCACGAAATCGTAATCGGACGCGCACCTGGCCAGCGCCTCGCGCAAACGCTTCTCGCGCCGTTCGAGGTTGACCAGTTCGATCTCGGCGCCAGCCAGATCGCGGTTGGCGGGCAGGATGTCGTAGCCGCCAGACGGCGAGACGACCCGAACTGCATCCAGGGCAGCCAGCCCCACCAGCAGGTGATAGACCGAGCGCGCGAGCGTGCGCTTGTCGATGCCGCTGCCCATGGAGGCGTTGCCTTGCGGATCGAGATCGACGAGCAGCGTGCGTTTCCCGGCCTGATGCAGGGCGGCAGCCAGGTTGACGCTGGTGGTGGTCTTGCCCACACCGCCTTTCTGGTTTGCCACGCAAAAGACGTGTGCCATGGTCGTGAATGAAATTTCCTGTGATCGCGCGGCCACGCCGCCAAAGTAACGATGATAACTTGCCCCGGCGACGGGCGGGAAAATACAGGCCGGGCGCGGAATCGCGCGAAGGCGGATGGGAATTTCGCTATGCTCGGGCTTGTGTCCCATCCTGGAGCCGGCGATGCCATCCATCTTCGATATCCTCGCCGAACAGCGCATCGCCGAGGCCGCGCGCCGGGGCGAATTCGAGCGTCTGCCCGGTGCCGGGCAAGCACTCGTCTTCGATGACGATCCGCTGCTGTCGCCGGAGCAGCGCATGGCGAACAAAATCCTGAAAAACGCCGGCTT
>JAIRNL010000142.1 GCA_031258035.1 Azoarcus sp.
GCCTCTGCGTCGTCCGGAAGGGCGAGGTTTCATACACAGGAGTCAGTTTTTGCGATGAAGAAGATCGAAGCCATCATCAAGCCGTTCAAACTCGAAGAAGTCCGCGAGGCTTTGTCGGAAATCGGGATCAATGGCCTCACCGTGACCGAGGTCAAGGGGTTTGGCCGCCAGAAGGGGCACACCGAGCTTTATCGCGGGGCGGAATATGTCGTCGATTTCCTCCCCAAGGTCAAGGTCGAGGTGGTGTTGAGCGACGAGGTCGCGGATCAGGCGGTCGAAGCCATCGTCAAGGCCGCGCGAACCGGCAAGATCGGCGACGGCAAGATATTCGTGTCGACGGTGGATCAAGTGCTGCGCATCCGTACCGGAGAAACCGGGGAAGCCGCGATCTGAACGGGAAGGCCGCTATCCGGGCGCTCGATATGGTGGTGTCGGAATTTTTTGCATTCCTGTGGAGGGATGGAAAATTTTCCTCGTATAATCAAAATGATAATGTGTGGTACGGTTTGTGCTGAAAAGAGATTCGATTTTTATGGGCCCGTATCGGCAGCGTTGTCGATGTGCCGGGTTTCCGTAAAACACGTGCCTGAAGGAGGTGTTTCATGAAAAATAAGTTTTCGTATCGTTGTCTTACCGTTGCCGTTGTGCCCCTTCTATTCTCTCTGAATGATGCGTTCGCTGCGGACAGTCCCGCGATATGCCCCATGCGGCTGATCGACAACGCTCGCCTGCTGGACTCCAATGCCGCCATTGACGAGGACAGCAACCTCTGGATCTGGGGATATTTCGGCATACTCAACGGGACGCCCAAGGGTGACGGCGGCCCCGGCGGCGGCCCGAACGGCGCGCCGTCCAGCCCGGTATACCTGGCGGACAAGGCCATTTACAACCCTCCCACCCGCTTCAAGGCGTTGAGCAACGTGGCAACCATCGCCGCTTCCGCCTACACCATTGCCGCAGTCGATGATCGCGGTTATTTGTGGGCATGGGGCGACAGCAACAAGTGGATCACCGGCAAGGACATCGAAGGCAAGGATGCGCCGGAAAAAGTGCCGGACGGTGCCAATCAATACAACCTCTCCGTCAGCACATGGCAGCCGATAGCGGAAAAAGTGATCAGCGTCGCGGCGGCTGAATATGCCTATGCCTATGTGACGGAAGACAACAGGGTCTGGACGACGGGAGACAACACCTTCGGCCAGCGCGCCAATGGCAGCACCGGCGGGATCGTCCGCAACCAGACCCGTATTGCCGATACATCCTGGCCGGCTCTGCCCGTATCTTCCGGCGGAACTGGCGGCGTGCCCCGGATCGTCAAGGTCTATAACGGCTACGAAGGGTTCATGGCGCAGGACGAACTCGGCAACATCTATGCCTGGGGACGCAGCTTCGAGAGCGGCTTGGGGACTTCCGGTTATTTCCTCAACGGCTGCAAGGAAGACAAGCTCGCGGGCTACACCAGGAACACGGACGGCTTCAGCTATGATCCGGCAACCTGCCCGGCAGCCGGTGTCGTGCGTAAGCTGGGCGCCAACAACTGGTACGTGACCAAGCCGATCTTCATCCCCGAAGTGACCAGGCTGGGCAACGAGCACGGCGGTATCGTCGATCTCATCCTGGGTTACCAGCATGGCGTGGCCCTGGCTAGAGATGGTTCGGTCATCCTGTGGGGTTCCGACGAAGAAAATCGCAACGGTGCCAACCGGACGGATCACATCAAGACCGCTGTCGAAGGGCTGCGTCCTTATGTGCTTTGCCTGGATGCCGATGGCAGGCAGGCATTGGCGCCCGGCAAGCCCGGCGATGACCGCCGCCCGCTGACGACGAATTGCACCCCCGTCAAGGCGACCTCCATTACCTCCGGGCAATTCGCAGCCAGTCTCGTGACGGAGGATGGCAAAGTCTACGCTTGGGGTTCCGCGCTGCTCGGCGGCGCTTTCGGCACCAAGGCCCAGACGCGCGGCCCGGCCCTGTATCTGGATCAGGGCTTGTTCGCGCGCGACGGTTATCGCAACAACTTCAGCCTGATGCAGGTGGTCTGGGATCCCGCTCTGGATTCCGCCAACCGGAAAGCTTTTGCGGTCAGTTCCAGCAAGGACTCCTCCCTGGTGGTGTTGGACGACGGGTCAGTGTTGACCTGGGGTGAGAATGGCGGCGGCGCGGCCTGCGGCGGTTACGGTTTCAACTGCGCGAAGGATCAATGGGGCAAGGGGACTTACGGCGCGGCTTTCCCGGATGCCACCTACCAGGCGAAAGGAGCGGGCGGCCCCGGGTATTACATGCACAACAGTCTGACGGGCCTGTATGTCTGGCCGCCGTTGCCGGTCGATAATCTGCAAGGCATCGGCGACAAGGGTATCAAGGTCAGGTGCGTCGTGAGTAGATAGATGCGATCGCCCGCACGCGGCGCCCTCCTGATGGGGTGCCGGCGTCCGGACTCCGATGTGATGGGACAGGGGCTGCGCACGCAGTCCCTGTTTTTTTTCATGGAAGCATGCCCGATTGGGAAATCGCGCCCGCTTGAGATTCCCGGTCGGGTTTATTGTGGCTTGCTTGCGCCGCGTTTTGTCCTGGGCGCGCACAGCAGTACCAGCATGGCTCCTGCGCCGCCTTCGTGCGGATTCGCCTGACAGAACGCAAGGATTTCCTCGCGCCGGGAAAGCCATGCCCGTGAAAACTGCCTGAGAATTGAGACACCGCCGGGGGATCCGAGCCCTTTGCCGTGAATGACCCGGATGCAGCGTTTGCCCTGGGCAAGCGCGGCGGAGATGAATGACGACAGTGCTTCGTGCGCTTCCTCGCGGTTGAGTCCGTGCAGGTCGATCCTGGCTTGCGGCACCCAACGTCCGCGCCGCAGGTCGACGAGCAGGCGGCGATTCATGCCGGGGCGCAGGAAAGCGGCTTCCTCGCCGCTGTCGAGGCGATCTTCAAAAGTAAGCGGGGTGGCGAGCGATTCTCTCAGGGTGGCCGCTTCGTCCATCTGGTGCTGGCGCGGCTCGGGCGGCGGAAGCGGCGCCGATGTTTCCGCGCGGCCGCTATCGGGCAATGGCAGCGT
>JAIRNL010000212.1 GCA_031258035.1 Azoarcus sp.
ATCCGGTAGTCGCGCACGTCGCGCACGCCGCACAGCACGATGCTTTGCGGGAATGTTTGCGGGCGCTGGGCGTAACCGGCGCGAATCTGGCGCAGGAGCGAGATGAGCGTGTCGCCGACCAGGGCGTCGACCTCGTCGAGAAAGAGCACCGTGGGCCTGGAGGTCGTGCTGGCCCAATGCGCGAGCAATTGCGTCAGGCGCGCGTGGGGTTCGATGCTTTGCGCTTCGGTGCGGTACCAACGTTCGATTTCCGGCGCGCCGAGGTAGAGGGCGATGGCGCTGGCGATCGCGCTGCATGCGGCGGGAATGCCTTGTACCGCATCGCCGCGCGCGGCCTGCGCGGCTTCGATGTTGGCATAGGCGCAGGCGTGGCGGCCTTCCCGGTTCAGGATTTTCATGATCGCCAAAAGTGTGCTCGTCTTGCCCGTCTGGCGCGGGGCGTGGAGGACGAAGTAGCGCTTTTCGGCGATCAATTGCTGGATGTCGGGCCAATCGACGCGGGAGAGCATGTCGATGTGGTAGTGATCTTCCGGGATGATCGGCCCGGCGGTGTTGAAGAAGCGCTCCATGCGGATTCCCTTCGGGGTCGCGGCGGTATGGAAAAAACATTCTACTAGACTGGGGCAAGACGGGTTGCCGCAGGCGGGGCGCGTCCGCGCCCGACGCGCCATCCGGGAGCGTCGGGGTATACCCCCCAACTCAGAAAATACCCCCGAAAATGAAGGGATTCCGGGATTCGCCAACAGACGCAAAAGGACAGCGACCAAATAAAAAAAAACCCGCCGTGGCGGGGTTTTCAGTATTTTTTGATGCGCTTTGGAACAGATGGATGGTAGGGGCACAAGGACTCGAACCTTGGACCTACTGATTAAGAGTCAGCTGCTCTACCAACTGAGCTATACCCCCGAAAGAGGGCCGCACTATAAACGATGCCACCTTGCTCTGCAAGGGGCGGATGTCATCCGGCGCCTGTGTCCATGGGGGATGAGTTCTTCCGTATGTCGCGGTCGCTTTCACGGCTCGCATTGCAACGCGGCGGGCGCGGGGAGGGCGTGCGGATTGCCCTCAGTCGCCCGACAAGCGTCCGCCCCGGCGTCTGGCGAAAGGCCCGATGATCGCTCCCAGTCCCGAACTGCCATGGGCGTGGCATATCGCGCAGGCGAGCGCGTCGGCGGCATCCGCCTGCGGCGCGGTGGCGAGAGCCAGTAGCCGCGTGACCATGTGCTGTACCTGTTCCTTGGCCGCCTTGCCGTGGCCGACCACGGACTGTTTGACTTGCAGCGCCGTGTATTCGGCTACCGGCAATCCGCATGACACCACGCCGCAAATCACCGCGCCGCGCGCCTGCCCAAGCAACAGCGTCGATTGCGGGTTGACGTTGACGAAAACCTTTTCCACCGCGGCGATGGCGGGCCGGTAAGTGACGATGATTTCGCGCACGCCGTTGAGGATGATCCCGAGGCGGTCGGGCAGGCTGCGCCCGGTGCCGTCGTCGGTACGGATGCAGCCGCTGGCTATATAGCTCAGGCGGTCGTTCGCCGCGTCGACGATGCCGAAGCCGGTGACACGCAATCCGGGATCGAGGCCCAGGATACGGGTGGCGCCAGGGGGCGGGGCAATGATGTCCGCCACGCCCGTCGTCCTAGTCGTCGAGCGCGGCGGAGGTGTATACCTCCTGGACGTCGTCGATCGCTTCGAGCGCGTCGAGCAGCTTTTGCATGCGCGCGGCGTCCTCGCCGGAGAGTTCGGTTTCGTTCTGCGGCTTCATGGTGACTTCGCCGAATTCGGCCTTGAAGCCCGCGGCTTCCAGCGCCTCGCGCACGGCGGTGAACTCCCATGGCCCTGTGATGACTTCGATCGAGCCGTCATCGTTGGCGAGTACGTCTTCCGCGCCGGCTTCAAGCGCCGCTTCCATCAGCGCATCCTCGCTGGTGCCGGGGGCGAACAGTAATTGCCCGCAATGCCTGAACTGGAAGGCCACACAGCCGTCGGTGCCCATGTTGCCGCCATATTTGCTGAAGGCGTGGCGCACGTCGGCCACGGTGCGGGTCTTGTTGTCGGTGAGGCAATCGACCATGATCGCCGCGCCGGCGATGCCGTAGCCTTCATAGCGCGCTTCTTCGTACACCACGCCGTCGAGTTGCCCGGCGCCGCGCTTGATCGCGTTTTCGATCGTGTCCTTGGGGACGGATTCGCCCCTGGCTTTGTCGACCGCCAGCCGCAGGCGCGGGTTGGCGCCGATGTCGCTGCCGCCCATTTTGGCGGCGACGGTGATCTCCTTGATCAGCTTGGTGAATATCTTGCCCCGCCTGGCGTCCTGGCGCCCTTTGCGGTGCTGGATATTGGCCCATTTCGAGTGACCTGCCATGTAACGAACCTCTGCGATGATGATCTGGAACCGTAAATTATGCCGCAGCCAGGGATCAGGCCTGTTGCCTCATCAGCCTTGCTTTTTCACGATCCCAGTCGCGTTTTTTTTCGTCTTCGCGCTTGTCGTAGAGTTTCTTGCCTTTGGCAAGTCCGATCTGCGCCTTGACGCGCCCTTTGCTGAAATGCAAATCGAGCGGCACCAAGGTGAAGCCGGCGCGCTCGACCTTGCCGATCAGGCGGGCGATTTCCTTGCCGTGCAGCAGGAGTTTGCGGGTACGGGTTGGCTCGGCCCTGATGTGGGTCGAGGCGCTCGCCAGCGGGGTGATGTGCATGCCGAGGATGAAAAGCTCCTCGCCGCGCACGATCACGTAGGCTTCCTTGATGTTGGCGCGCCCGGCGCGGATGGCCTTGACCTCCCAGCCTTCGAGCACAAGCCCGGTCTCGTACCTTTCTTCGATGAAGAAATCGTGATGGGCCTTGCGGTTTTCGATGATGCTCATGTTTCGATCCACGCCCGGCGTTGGCGGCCGGGATGGCTGGAGTCGGTTCGATGAAAAGGTTGGCGGCGGGTTGGCGACGCGTGAAGGCGCGAGGGGATCGGCCCGGCTTTGCGTTAGAATCGCGTATCTTATCAGTTTGCTTGGCTTGCGCCGATGGCCGCTGTTCATAAAAAGGTACTGATCGAATACACCCCCGCGCAGATGTTCGATCTGGTCGACCGCTGTGAGGACTACTCACAGTTCCTGCCGTGGTGCGGCGGCGCCGAGTTGATCGCCCGCAACGACGAAGTGACCGCCGCCACGCTGCACATCAACTATCACGGCATCAAGTCCCGTTTCAGCACCGAGAACCGCAAGCGTTACCCCACCGAAATGTCGATCCGCCTCACGGACGGCCCGTTTACTCGTCTCGATGGGGGCTGGCATTTCACCCCGCTGGGCGAGACCGCCTGCAAGGTGGAATTCGACCTGCATTACGAGTTCTCCAGCCGGCTTCTGGAAAAAGCCCTCGGGCCGGTGTTCGGCCATATTGCCAATACTTTCGTCGAGGCATTCGTCAAGCGCGCCAGCCAGGTTTATGGAGTCCGGCATCCATGAGCGAATTCATCGAGGTCGAAGTCGTCTATGCCCTGGCTCACCAGCAGGACATCGTGACCGTGTCCCTGCCGGAAGGCGCGACCGCGCATGAAGCGGTCGAGGCTTCCGGCCTGATGCTCAAATACCCGGAAATCGACCCCGGCGGTCGCAACAAGCTCGGCATCTACGCCCGGCCCGCCCGGCCCGATACCGTGCTGCGCGAACATGACCGGGTTGAAATCTACCGTCCGCTCATCGCGGACCCGAAAGCGGTGCGCAAGAAACGCGCCGAGGAAGGCAAGGCGATGAAAAAAGGCGGCGGTGCGGCGCAGGATGCGTGAAATGCCCTGTCCCGTGGGCGTTTCGGGCCGCGCTGCCTCATTTCTCGTTGCAAAAGGCGTCGACCAGCTCCTGGGCGCGCGCGATCTCGGCCTCCCGCTCTCCGGCGTCGAGGAACTCCCGCCCGCCATCGGCGGTGGGGCGGGCCACGCGCTGGCCGCTGACGAGCGCGCCGTGTTGGATACGGGCGCGCTGGCAATCCTGTGCGCGGCGGTTGGCCTGGGCGGCATCCTTTTCGGCCTTGGCGCGGGCCTCGGCATCGGCGGCGCGGCGCTTGCGGAATTCCAGATCGCGTTCGGCAAGGCTCTTGGCGGGCGCGGCGGCGGGAATGGCGTTCGCGGGGGCGGTTTCGCCGTCCGGCTGCGCGGCCTCGGGGTCATCCGCCACAGGATGCGGGCGGGCGGGCGTGGAGGAGATCGTCTTTCCGACGTTCGCCTGGTTCGGGGGAATATCTGAAAAGTGTACGCGGCCCTGCTCGTCTTTCCACTGGTATATCTCGGCGCTCGCCGGCAAGACGAAAACCAGGGCGAAAGCCAGCAGGGCGCGCTGGGCGGAATGTTTCTTCATCTGTATTTCTCCTGCCGTTAGCTTACGCGGCGGGAAAGGAGCTTTGTATAATGGAAATTTGGTCGAAAGGAAAAAAGTCATGCGAGTGATCCAGAAGGCGCTGACGTTCGACGACGTCCTTCTCGTCCCCGCCCATTCGACGGTGTTGCCGCGCGACGTGGGGTTGAGCACCCAGATTACCCGCAACATCCGCCTCAACATTCCACTGGTGTCCGCCGCGATGGATACCGTCACCGAGGCGCGGCTCGCCATCGCGCTCGCCCAGGAAGGTGGCATCGGCGTGGTGCACAAGAATCTCTCCCCGGTCGAGCAGGCCGCCGAGGTACACAAGGTCAAGCGCCACGAGTCCGGCGTGCTCAAGGATCCCGTCACCATTCCGCCGACGATGTCGGTGGGCGAAGTGATCGCCTTGCAGCGTCGGCATCGCTTCTCCGGCGTGCCTGTGGTCGAGGCGGGCAAGGTCATCGGTATCGTCACCAACCGCGATACCCGTTTCGAGACGCGCCTGGATCAGCCCGTGCGCGAAATCATGACCCCGCAGGCGCGCCTGGTCACGGTGCAGGAGGGCGCCAGCCTTGAAGAAGCCCGCGAACTGCTGCGCCGCCACCGGCTGGAGCGGGTGCTGGTGCTGAACGAGGCGGGCGAGCTTTCCGGCCTCATCACGGTCAAGGACATGATGAAAGCCACCGAACACCCGCTCGCCGCCAAGGACGAACTGGGGCGGCTGCGGGTCGCGGCGGCGCTTGGCGTGGGCGCGGGCACCGAAGAGCGCGCCGAGCGCCTGGCTGAGGCCGGCGTCGACATGATCGTGGTCGATACCGCCCACGGCCATGCGCAGGGCGTGATCGACCGCGTGCGCTGGGTCAAGAAGCACTTCCCGAAAATCGAAGTCGTGGGCGGCAACATTGCCACGGGCGAGGCGGCGCGGGCGCTGGTCGATGCCGGGGCCGACGGCGTCAAGGTCGGCATCGGGCCTGGCTCGATCTGCACCACCCGCATCGTTGCCGGCGTCGGCGTGCCGCAGGTCACGGCCATCGAACTCGTCGGCGGCGCGCTGGCTGGCACCGACGTGCCGATGATCGCCGACGGCGGCATCCGTTTCTCGGGCGACATCGCCAAGGCGATCGCCGCCGGGGCCGACTGCGTGATGCTCGGCGGCCTGTTCGCCGGCACCGAGGAAGCGCCGGGCGAGATGGTGCTGTTCCAGGGGCGTTCCTACAAGGCGTATCGCGGCATGGGATCGCTCGGCGCAATGGAAAAGGGTGCCGCCGACCGCTATTTCCAGGACAGCTCCTCGAACATCGACAAACTGGTGCCCGAGGGCATCGAGGGGCGCGTGCCCTACAAGGGGCCGGCGGCGGCGGTAATTCACCAGTTGATCGGCGGCCTGCGCGCCGCGATGGGCTATCTCGGCTGCGAAAATATTGCCGCGATGCACGCACGGGCGCGTTTCGTCGAAATCAGTTCGGCGGGGATGCGCGAATCTCACGTTCATGACGTACAGATCACCAAGGAAGCGCCGAACTACCAGATCGGCTGAGCGCACCGAGGATGAAAAATATGCCCAGGCAATCGAGTGTCGGCAAGAAACTGTTGCTGGGACTTTCTATTTTTGTAGCAGCGTGGTGTATATGGACGGCAACGGACAGTTGGATGCATCCAGGGTGGCTAGGCGCTGGATATGCAGTGGCCATAGGAACACTTGGTGTTGGTAACATCATCTGTTTGTTGTTGAATTACGCGTATTCAAAATTGGCGGGCAGTCCTAGGTGGGTAAAGTGGTTGCTAGCTGTGCAGCTGCTTGTAGCGGTTGTTTTCTGCATGACTATTTTTTACCTCTTTGCCGTATAGCAGATTTTTCGTAGAGCATAGCTCCATGTCCCACCAGAAAATCCTCATCCTCGACTTCGGCTCACAGGTCACGCAACTGATCGCCCGCCGCGTGCGCGAGGCGCATGTCTATTGTGAAATCCACCCCAACGATGTCTCCGACGCCTTCATCCGCGACTTCGCGCCCCAGGGCATCATCCTTTCGGGCAGCCACGCCAGCACCTATGAAGACCACCAGTTGCGCGCTCCGCGCGCGGTGTGGGAGATGGACGTGCCGATACTCGGCATCTGTTACGGCATGCAGACGATGGCGGTGCAACTCGGCGGCGAGGTGAGTTGGAGCGACAGGCGCGAATTCGGTTACGCGGAAGTGCGCGCGCACGGCCACGGCCCGCTCCTGGACGGCATCGCCGATTTCACCAGCGCCGAAGGCTACGGCATGTTCAAGGTGTGGATGAGCCACGGTGACAAGGTGACGAAGCTTCCGCCCGGCTTTGCTCTGATGGCCTCCACAGCCAGTTGTCCGGTCGCCGGCATGTTCGACGCGGCGCGGCGCTATTTCGCGGTGCAATTCCACCCCGAAGTCACCCATACCGTGCAAGGCGCGGCGATACTCACCCGTTTCGTGCGCGACATTTGCGGCTGTATCGGCGACTGGAAAATGGGTCGCTACATCGACGAAGCCGTCGCCCGCATCCGCGCGCAGACTGGCGACGAAGAAGTCGTGCTCGGTCTCTCCGGCGGCGTCGACTCCTCGGTGGCGGCGGCGCTGATCCATCGCGCCATCGGCGGACGGCTGACCTGTGTCTTCGTCGATCACGGCCTGTTGCGGCTCAACGAAGGGCGGATGGTGATGGACATGTTCGCCGGCAGGCTGCATGCGAAAGTGGCGCACATCGACGCTTCGGCGCAGTTCATGGCGAAACTGGCTGGCGTGGCCGATCCCGAGCGCAAGCGCAAGATCATCGGGCGCGAATTCGTCGAAGTCTTCCAGACCGAGGCGAAAAAACTTGCCAACGCTCGCTGGCTGGCTCAGGGCACGATCTACCCCGACGTGGTCGAATCCGGCGCCGCCGGAACGCGCAAGGCCGCCACGATCAAAAGCCATCACAATGTCGGCGGCCTGCCCGAGACCCTGGGCCTGAAACTGCTCGAACCGCTGCGGGAATTGTTCAAGGACGAAGTGCGTGAACTGGGTATCGCCCTTGGTCTGCCGCCCGAAATGGTTTATCGCCATCCCTTTCCCGGCCCCGGTCTGGGCGTGCGCATCCTCGGCGAAGTCAGGAGGGAATACGCCGACCTCTTGCGTGCCGCCGACGCGATTTTCATCGACGAACTACGTTCCACCATCGAACCCAACAGCGGCAGGAGCTGGTACGACCTCACCAGCCAGGCGTTTGCCGTGTTTTTGCCGGTGAGAAGCGTCGGCGTGATGGGCGATGGCCGCACCTACGATTACGCCGTTGCCCTGCGCGCGGTACAGACCAGCGACTTCATGACGGCGGATTGGGCGGAACTTCCCTGGGCGCTGCTCAAGCGGGTCTCGAACCGCATCATCAACGAAGTGCGCGGCATCAACCGCGTGACCTATGACGTATCGAGCAAACCGCCGGCGACGATCGAGTGGGAATGATTGGGCGTCTGGCACCGGCTGGCACCTGGTAGCACGAGAACACACCTAAGCCTGCGTCATTGCGGGATTTTTTGTGATTTCATTCGGCACCGGCTGGCAATCTTTGGCATCGCCAAGCACCGTTTTTTCATGGCATGATGAATGGCATTGAATGCTTCGATGCCATGATGTTCAATTGATACCATGTGGCTACCCTTCTAGCGATCATGGTATTGATCTGACTAGGGCAATCGCATTTAAGAAATGAGCCCGAGTCCCAAGAGGGAAGCGCGATAGTCAGGGAGACGCTCAGCGGTTTTACGGCGTGAGCGCAGGCTGCGCCTGGGGTACCGCGTATCCTGGCGCAGCAGGGAGAGGGCAAACTTTCGCAATGTCGAGAGATTTTGTGGCGCGTGATCCTTGCGCACCCG
>JAIRNL010000230.1 GCA_031258035.1 Azoarcus sp.
GCCGGGCGATTTTTCCGCCCGGCTGATCGACTGGCATCTCCGCCATGGCCGCCATGACCTGCCATGGCAGGCAAGCCGCGATCCTTACCGGATCTGGCTCTCCGAAGTCATGTTGCAACAGACGCAGGTGGCGACCGTCATTCCCTATTACGCCCGTTTTCTCGCGCGCTTTCCCGAGGTCGGCGCCCTGGCTGCCGCGCCGGTGGAGGAAGTCATGGCGCTGTGGAGCGGTCTCGGCTACTACGCCCGCGCCCGCAACCTGCACCGCGCCGCGCGCAAGGTGGCGGAAGAATATGGCGGACGTTTTCCGGCCACGGCGGCGGCGTTGGCTGATCTGCCCGGCGTCGGGCGTTCGACCGCGGCGGCGATCGCCGCTTTCGCCAGCGACGAGCGCGCCGCCATCCTCGATGGCAATGTCAAGCGGGTGCTGTGCCGGGCATTCGGCGTCGAAGGTTTTCCGGGAGAGCGGGCGGTCGAGGAGCGGCTGTGGGCGCTGGCCGAGTCCCTGTTGCCGGCGCGTCCGGCGGAAATCGGCCCATACATCCAGGCGCAGATGGATCTGGGGGCGACGGTATGCACCCGCGCCCGACCGGCCTGCGGACGCTGCCCGCTCGCCGCCTCCTGCGTCGCCCACGCCTCGGGCCGGGTCGCGGAACTGCCGGCGCGCCGCGCCAGAAAGACGCCACCGCGCCGGCACTCGCGCGTGGCGGTGATCGTCCACGACAACAGCGCGCTGCTGGAACGCCGCCCGCCCGCCGGCATCTGGGGCGGCCTGCTCGCCTTGCCCGAAATTCCGCCCGATGCCGACATCCGGGCCTGGGCCGCGCGCGCGCTCGGCTGCAAAGGCGTCGATGCGCGCGAACTGCCGCCGCTCGTGCACGGATTCACCCATTTCACGTTGGAAATCTCGCCATGGCGGATCGACCTGCCGGCCTTGCCCCGCGTGCTCGCCGAACCCGCCTGGCTGTGGCTCCGGCTCGGAGACATTGCCGCCGCCGCCCTGCCCGCGCCCGTGCGCCGGATCCTGGAAAGCCTGACGGAATAGGCCGCCGCGCGCGCGGCATGGCGGCGCGACGGGTGGATGCCCGCCGGCCCGATCAGCCGTTTTCCACCTTGCGGCACCCCGGCCCGGACAGCCGGCTTTTGCCGCCGGCGAGCGGCGTGACCTGGATTTGCGTGGCGATGCGCTCCTTGAGCGCCGCCACGTGCGAGATGACGCCGATCAGCTTGCCATCCTGGCGCAGCTCAGCCAGGGTTTCCAGCGCGGTATCCAGCGCCTCTTCGTCCAGGGTGCCGAAGCCTTCGTCGAGGAAGAGTGAATCGAGCCGCACGTTCCGGCTGGCCATCCGCGACAGGCCCAGCGCCAGCGCCAGGCTGACGATGAAGCTCTCGCCGCCCGAGAGGTTCTTGGTGGAACGGGTTTCGCCGGCCTGGTAGTTGTCGATGACATCCAGCTCCAGCGCTTGCACCGGATCGCGGATCAGCAGGTAGCGGTCGCTCATTTTCCGCAATTGCCGGTTGGCATGGGCCACCATGACATCGAAGGTCAGGCCCTGCGCGAAGTTGCGATATTTCTTGCCGTCGGAGGAGCCGATCAGCCCGTGCAGCAGATCCCAGCGCGCGCATTCGCGCTTTTGCGCCTCGACGGCGACCGCCTGCGCCTGTCGGCGCTGCCGGAGGTTCCGGTCGTCCTCGCGCTTTTGGGTGAGCGCGCCGATGTCTTGCTGGAGGGCGCGCTGTTCGGCGAGCAGCGCCGCGTGCGCCCGGCGCAGTTCGTCCAAAGGCGCTTCGGTGAGCCGCTTTTGTTTTTCGCTCGCCAACAGGGCGGTTTTTTCCCGCGTCCGCGCGGCGAGCGCGGCCTGTGCCTGAGCCAGTCGGCGAGATCGTTCAGCCAACGGTGTGCGTTCCTCTTCGGGCAGGCAGGCGGCGCGGTAGTCGTCTTCGCTGGCAAAACCGGCGGCTTGCCGCCGTGCGGCGAAATCCCGCTCCGCCGCCCGCAGGACGGGTTGGCGCGCCGCGATCGACTGCGTCGATTCGCCGATCCGGGCCTGCAATTGGTCGAGCGCCTGGGCGGCGGCTTCGTGCCGGCGGCGCGCCTCATCCTGCTCTCGTTCGGCCCTGGCCAGGAGGGCGTCCAGGCGCGTTTCTTCGGCGTCTGGCTGTCGGTCGGCAAACAGCGCCTGCCGTTCGGTAAGCAACAGGCGTTTTTCCTGGCTCAGAGCATCCCGTCGTGCGCCTTGTTTGCCGAGTTCTTCGGCGACGTGCTGGATTTGCCCGCCCTGAAGGGTGATGCGCTGGTCGAGCGCGGCAAGCTGGCTGTCGAGTTCGCCTTTTTCCCGCTGGCGGTCTTGCCAGCGGTCGCGGCGGGCGTCGAGCCGCGCGAGCGCGCTTTCCAGCTCGCCGGGCGCCAGCTCGCCGGGCGTCGGGGCGTCGACGTCGAAAGCCAGCACGGCGTCGGCGAGGGCGACGAAAGTCTGCTGGTACCGTTCGTTGCAGGCGTTCTCGTCCTGCCGCAGACGTTCGAGCGTCTGGCTGGCTGCGTGCTGGCGATGGGCGGCGTCCTGGGTTTCGCGCTCGGCCTGGCGCGCGCCATCCCTGGCTTCGTCGAGCGCGGCCCGCAGGGCGACGAGGTCGCGCTCGATGGCTTCGGCTCTGTCCAGGGTCGTGGCGACGCGCGCGAGTTGGGCGGTGTTTTCCGCATGGGCGTCAGCCAGTTTTTCGTCCAGCCGGGGGTCGTCGGCGTCCAGCGCCGGCGAAACGGCCAATTGCGGGCAGGCGCGCGCGAGCAGGGTTCTGGCTTCGGCCATGGCCTGCGTCAGCCGGTTTTGTTCCGCGAGCGCCTGCTCCTGATCCTTGCCGAGGCGGGCCTGCCGGATGGTCGCCTCGGACTGCGCGCGCGCCAGCGCCGCCAGATCGGCCCTGACCTGGGCAAGACGCTGGCTGGTCTGCCCTGGGGCGGGCACATTGCCTTGCGCGTAGGGATGAGACAGCGCGCCGCACAAGGGGCAGGGCTGCCCATCCTGAAGCTGGTGGCGGGCGGCTTCGAGAGCTTCGATCCGTTGCAGCAGGTGCCACTGGGTTTCCAGCAACTCGCGCTCGTTTTCGAGGCCATGCTGTTTTTCGGCGTAGCTCTCCAGCGCCTGAGCCAGGGCCTGCTGTTGCGCCGCGAGGGCCGTCTGGCTTTGGGCGAGTTCGGCGCTGGCGCGGCGGGCGGACGCCTGCGCGCGCACTGCCTCGCCGGCCTGGGCGAGCAGGGCCTGGCGGGCGAGCAGCGCGGCCTGCCGCTTGAGCCAGTCAGCCAGCGGCTGGCTTTCCAGCAGGCGTTGCCACTCAGCCTGTTTGTTCGCCAGCGCATCCTGTCGTTGCTGGAAGGCGAGCTGCTGTGCCTGGAGCGCGGCGGATCGCCCCCGCCATGCGGTGGCCGCCTCGTCCAGGGCGCTGGCTGCGCGGGCGATCTCTTGCCGTTTGCCATCCAGATCGGCTTGCAAACGTGTCAGGGCATCGAAGCGCGCGCGCAGGGCCGCGAGGTTTTCCACCAGGCGCTCGTCGGCCTGGGTCTGAACCAGTAGTGCCTGCAACGCCTGCAAGGCGGCGTGTTTGTCCGCGCGCTCGGCAAGGTCGCGGCGGTGCTGGGCGCGCAGCGATTCCTGCGCGGCGGATTGCCCGGCGATGGCGGCTTCCAGCGCCGCGATGGGGCCGGCTTTTTCAGCGATTTTCACATCCAGCTCGCGCACTTTGCGCAGCAGGGGTTGCGCCGTTTGCAGCGCGGCCCGGGCCTCGTCGAGCCGGGCGCGCGCCGCCGACTGCGTGACCCCGGCCTGGGCGAGCGCCTCGCCGCGGGCGGGCAGCGCCGCGCGGCATTCGTCCAGCGTCTTGTCATCGGTGTGTTGCGCCTGGCGCAGAGCCAACAGCGCCGCATGTCCGGCAGCCAGCTCCAGCGCCCGGTTTGCCGCATCCAGCCGGCGCTGCCCGGGGACGAAGGCCGCTATCTGGCTTTGCAGGGTTTCTTCGTCCCGCGACAGTTTTTGCAGTTCGCCCTCGATCCGGGCGATCCCTTCGCGCCACTGGATGGCCTGGATGTGCCGCGCGATCTGGCGGGCGCAATCCGCCTCCTGCCGGCTTTTCTGTTCGAGATGCAGCGTCAGTTGCCGTTCTTCTTCCGGAGACAGCGGCATCAGCCCGTCGAGCGCCGCCCGCAAGGTCTCCAGCGTTTTCCGCTCGCCGCCGCGGCGCTCGTGCACGCGCAGGGAAATCTGGCTGTAGATCGCCGTGCCGGTGATCTGCTCCAGCAAGGGCGAACGCTCGTCGGGCGTGGCTTGCAGGAAAACGGCGAAACCGCCTTGAGCCAGCAGCATGGAGCGGGTGAAACGCTCGAAATCCATGCCGGTGACGGCCTCGACCTGCCCGGCCACGCCGCGCAGCCGGGCATCGAAAATCTCGCCGCTGTCGGCATTGGCGATCTCGTGCCTGGGCGCTTGCAGTTCTCCGCCCGGTTTGCGCCGCGCGCGGCGCTGGCTCCAGTGGCAACGGTAGCGGCCCGCCGGCGTCTCGAAGGTGACTTCGGCAAAACATTCGCCGGTCTGGCGCGACATGACTTCGTTGCCGCTCTTGCCGATTTTGTTCAGCCGCGGCGTGCGGCCATAGAGCGCGAGGCAGACGGCATCGAGCAGCGTGGTCTTGCCGGCGCCGGTCGGGCCGGTGATGGCGAAAATGCCGTCGGCGGCATAGGCGGGATGGGTCAGGTCGACGGCCCATTCCCCCACCAGCGAGTTCAGGTTTTTCAGGCGTATCTGCAAGATGCGCATCGTTTGCTTTCTCGCGGTCTCATTGCGCCTGCCGCTCGTCCTGCTCCAGCGAGCGCAGCGTTTCCCGGTAGGCCCGCAGCAGTTCGGGGCGCTGTTCTTCCGGCACTTCATGGGCATCCAGGCAACGCGCGAACACGTCGTGCACATCCAGATCGTCCAGGGTTTCCTCGGCGTGGAAGCGGCCCAGCGCCCGGTCGATGATGCGGCTGTTCCTTACCCGCAGGATTTCCAGGCGGGAGCCTTCCACGGCGGCATCCAGCCGGAGGCGCAGGTCGGTGACGATGTCCTCGCCTTCATAGATCACTTCCAGCCATGACGAGGCGTCGTCGGCCCTGAGTTCGAGCAGGCGACGGGAGATGGCATCCAGGTCGCCCCGGATGCGTTCCAACTTCTGGAATACCGGAACCTCGAGCAACCGCACGGCGGGGGGTGCGGCGCGGCCCATCGTCACCAGGCAGACGCTTTTGCGCCGGGCGGCTTCTCCGAAGCCCATCGGCAGTGGCGAGCCGCTGTAGCGCATGACTTCCGAGCCGCCCACTTTCTGCGGCGCATGCAGATGGCCCAGGGCGAGGTAGTCCAGGTTGGGGGGGAAAATCCCGGCCGCCACGTGAGCCAGCGAGCCGACGTACAGTTCGCGCACGCCGTCGCCTTCCACGGTGTGCCCGCCGACGGTGAAAAGGTGCCCCATCGCCACGATGGGAATCTCCGCGCCCAGTTCCGCGCGCCTTTCTCCAGCCAGCGCGGCAACACTCGCATAGTGCGCCGCGATGCCTTCGAGCAGTTTGCGTTCCTTGTCTTCCTGGCTCTCGCCCGCTTCCGCCGCGCGGATGTCGCGGTCGCGCAGGTAAGGCACGGCGCAGACGATCAGCGCCGGCGCGCCTTGCGCATCCGGCAGCACGATCACCTCGTCCGCCGGGTCTTCCGACGCCTGCCCCACCACATGCACGTCGAGCGCCTTGAGCAATTCGCGGGGGGCATCGAGGAAGGCAGGGGAGTCGTGGTTTCCCGCGATCACCACCGCGTGCCGACAGCGCGATGCCGCCACCCGGCACAGGAAGCGGTAATAGAGCGCCTGGACGCGGGGGCCCGGCGCGCTGGTATCGAACACGTCGCCGGCCACCAGCAGGACGTCGACGGCGTGCCGTTCGATGGTCTCGGCCAACCAGTCGAGGAAAGCGGCGAATTCCTCGTGGCGCCTGCGCCCGTACAGGGTTCGGCCAAGATGCCAGTCGGAGGTGTGAAGGAGGTTCATGGGGGGAGAGCATACCAAAAGCCTCCCGGCATAGCCGTCGCGTCGGCCATGTGTCCATGCCCCGACAGGAATCGAACATTTCACTGAAAGCCGTACTGTTAAGCGATTTTTGTTTTCATGTTTTTTGAAATACCCCCAAAAATGCCCCCGCGCCGGGCTTGCTGCCCCGTCAAGGTATCCGGGTTTCAGCCCGCCCGCGCAGCCCGTCCATGCCTGATGCCCAGCGCGCGGGGAAGTCAAACCCATCCACCGATGCCTTTGCCAAGCATCCGGCCGCTTCTATGGCCCCCCTGCGCCTCGCGCGCGCGCGTACAGATAAATAAATGGCTCAGGTATTGTTGGCACGCTTTGCCTGCCACGTGGTCTACGGCAAGCGCCAACGCCAACCAGAAGTACAACCCCGCTTTTTCGAGACGATCCCCAAGACTTTCTTTGCCCGCTTCAGCGTCCGCAATGAAATGCCTTCCGCCGACGCAAGTGATTCAACCGTTCTTGCCGACGTTTCGCCTCTTTGGCACAGCAGTTTCACCAAAAACAACTTTGCCCGGTACAGGGCGGCGCCATCACCGCCACATTCCCATGGCACGAACCACGATGCCCTCTCGCCGTTGGGCACATTGAACAAGTCTCCCGGCTCTCGAAAGACGCCACCGAAAAACCCGCATCCTATCGACATGACCTTCATTTTCCCGGTAAATCCCTTTCAATGAAATTGTCTCGGCCTCGGCGCTCCCTCCGCGCCTCGCACTTCTCGACTTGATTTTCCTCTGATTGTTTTAATTAAATGGCATGCACAGTGCGGGATGCAGGGGGCATCATCACGTCCCCTACTGTTTCCAGTGAATCCGCGCCGCGTCGGGCACAATGCCTGCATTGTTTCGGGATGATCCATGCCCAAGGTATCGACAAGCCGCAAATGCCGCTCGATTGCTTCCATGAATTCAGGCGTCGGGTTCATTTCGTGCCTTTCGCCTCAGTCAGTCCCGGCCAGCGTTCCCGGCCCTGTCGCCTGTCTGGGTCATCGGCGCCAGGCGCGTAGCCCTCACAGCGCCGGGGGATGTCCCGGACGGGGTCATGGTTCCGGCTTGCCGCAATCTCGCCCCGCTTCGCCGCCAGGCATTGCCGAGCCATCAGGTTTGCGCACTGGCCGCAGGCGCGCAGGTCATCGGGGAATGGGTCAGGCTTGGGCAATTCCGCCGCCGCTCTTCCGATGAGGTAGTCGCGTGCCCCGGCGTCGATCCGGCATCGGCCTATCACCTCGGCAATGGTCGCCGGGTCGGCCTCGCCGATGGACGCCAGCCATGCCCGGATCACCGTTTCCTCTTCGGCGGCCAAGGGGGCGGTTTTTTGTTTTCTGGTGTTTGCTACTGCTACAGTTGCTACAGTTGCTACAGTTGGGGCACGTGGGGGGACGGGTTTTTGCCCAAAAGCGCTTGCTACAGTTGCTACTGTTGCTACAGTTGGGCAAGGTGTAGCAACTGTAGCAACAGTAGCAGTAGCAAACCCCCCGCTTTCACGTTTCCGAATCAGTGCGGCCAGGCTCATGGCGTCCCCTCCATCAGCGCCGGGTTGATGTGGATCGTCAGCTGCTTCCCCTCTTTTTCCATCCGCAGGCGGTCAAGCTCGGCAAGCTCGCGTATCGCCGCGTCAAGCCGCGTGCCGTCCCGCAATGGCCCATGCTGGCGAACGTGACGCTTTCCGGCAAGCTGCGTTCTCCCCTGTCGGCAGTGATTGATCAGCCACCCATCCAGCCTTGCCGCATCCGCCAGTTCCTCCGGTAGCGCAAGCTCGCCAAAGAAGCGCCGGGCTTCGGACAGGTGCCATGCCGCGATTCGGCTTGCTCCCTCGAACGCCTCCGCGCCGATGGCACCGCCCGCCCCCTCGAACATCTGAAACAGCGCCGCCAGCCGTGCCGCGTTGTCGGCAGACTTGCTCGCCACGTCCCGCACGTCATGGAGATCGGCGCCGCTCTTCAGTTCGCTTTCGATGGCATCGTGATATTCCACCCATGTCGCCTTTGCTTCCTTGGTCAGGGACAGCATGGCGGGGGTCAGTGCGCCATCTTCATCAATGGGGGCGGGCTGATTCAGTATCTCGGCAATGCGCCGATTGAATTCCCCAAGGCGCGGCCAATTTTCCGGCGGCTCGATAAATGGCCGTTGCCCTTGGGTCGATTCAGGCCACGCCACAAGGAAGCGGGCAAGGAAGCCCGTGCCGCGCGCCAGTGCCCCGGATCGGGCGAAGAATTCCCGCAAGGTCGGTTCCTGAACCTGCAAGGCCACAGTCAGCCGCGCCCCGCGCACGGTGAAGGATTCCGACGTGCGCCGCCCGACGGAAAGCGTTCCGCCGTCCCAAAGCACATTGAGCAGGGACAGATTCCGCATGGCGCTATCCTTGCCCATGCCATGCGAGCCGAAAACCACGCCCGCCTCACTCGACAGGATTCCCGCCGAAGGCCATTGCTTCGCAAGTTTCCACGCAAGGCTTTCCGGGGTTTCGTCGCCAAGTATCAGCCTCGGCACTCGCGGGGGTTCCGGCTTTTCCTGCTGAAGCCGCGCCAGATCGCCCCGCAGCGTGTCGGTCTGCTTGCCTTTCTTGCCTGCATCCTTCACCGCCGACAGTATCCCTTCGCGCTCCGCTTCCCATGCCGCAATCTCCGCCTGATATTCCTTGATCGCCGGTTTCATCGTTTCGGCTTGCTCTTCCTGGTACTGGCGGATGGCCGAAGTAAAGAAGCCGTCGCAGGTGGATTTCCGCTCGCCGGAATCGGCAATGGTCAGCAGGAACAGCCCGACAGGCCCATGCAGCCTGTCCGCCCGGCTCGCGTCGATGTGCGCCTGGATCGTCAAAGACAGCGCCGCCAGCGCCGAAGATGCCACCATCGGCAAGGGTGCCTGGACGAAGCCTGCCACTTCTTCCACCGCCGCCCGGATGGTGTCGGGCAGGGCGTCCAGCGGATAGGGTTCCGGCGCTATCTTCGCGGTCATCGGTTGCGGTTTAAGCCAGCCGTTGCCTTCGGAATCGCCCGCTGGCGCTTCATCGCCGCCGGGCTGATGCTCCTCACCCCATGGCGGCGCGCTTGCGGTCGCTATGACCCGCTTCACGGCTTCCCTGCCGCAGATCGCGGCCATGTCGTTGAAGTCGGTCGCGCCCTCCGCTCGATCCTCGCCGAAGCGAGGAACGGCCAGCGCGCCGCCCACGGCCCGCGCCGCCGCCCGCGCCTTCGTCAGGCCGGGATTGCCCTCTGTGCGATCATCGTCATCGGCGCACAGCACGATGCGCGCATCCGGCAGTTTCGCCCGTAGCGCCTGCGCCACAGCCAGCAGGTTCCCGGCGTCGAACGCCACCGCCACGGCGTGCCCGCTCGCCTCATGGATGCTGGCCGCCGTCGCGTAGCCTTCCGCGATGCACAGCACGCCATTGGGCTTGCCCATGGAGAAATAACACCCGCGCTTGCGCCCGCCGGTCTTGAACCGCTTTGTGCCATCGCCATCGATGAATTGCAGGCTGTGAAGCGTGCCATCCGCGTCGCGCATCGGGATGAGCAAGCGCCCGTTTCCGTTCACACGCAGGCCGTGCGCCTGAACGCCCTTGCGGGCAAGGTACGGATGCGGCGCCTCCGGGTCGCACACCTGCGCCTTGTTCCAGATGCCCGCGCAGGCCTTCCGTGCCTCACTGTGGCGCAGGGCTTCATCGGCTTCGCGTTCCTGCCGCGCGGCCTCGATCCTTGCCCGATGCGTCGCTTCTTCCGCCGGGGTCAATGTGCGCCCGATGTCCGCCCGCCAGTCCTGCCAGCCCACGCCATCGCGCCAATTCTGGAACCCCCCGGCGGGTATTCCGCCATCCAGGTGCAAGAGATAGGCGCAATCGCCCTTCCCGCCCCGCCCTTCGGCGTCGCATCGATGCAGTTTGCCATCGGCGATGATGTCGTCCGGCGGCACAATGCCGCGCCCGACCATGGCGTCGCGGAATTGTTGAATGGGGTCATTCATGGAGAATCCCCCCACGATGAATGATCCATGTCGCCAGTCCCGCAGGGATCAGCCCCCAGACGGCCAGTCGGACAATTGCCATTTTGAGACCGCCCCGCCATTTCCGCCCGGCTTCGGTATCATTCTGACTGTCAGAAGTCTTTTGGGTCGCGCCGTGCCTGCGGTCGCGGCCCTTGTCTTTTTCAATCATGGCCGCCCCCTCACTTCGCCGCGCGGCTTTTCTGGATTTGGGCGTTCAGCCAATCGTCTATCTCGGACTCGATCCAGCCGACGGCCTTCACGCCGATGGATACCGGCTTGGGAAAGGTCGGGTCATAGTCGCCTGGACTCTTGGGGTTTCGCCGCAAGCGGGCATAGATGGTGGAACGGGAAAGCCCCGTGCGTGCCTCGACTTGGCGGCGACGAAGGATGGAAGGAGCGGTTCTGTTTTCTGAAGCCATGCTTGCAATCTCCAAGGATTGCCCCGGCCAATCCGGGACATGGCTAGCTATTTTCTACATCAGGTGGTGCTTGAATAGGCGCGGTTAACTGCGGGTAGTGGGCGCGGAACACTCCCAAAATGCCCGCAACCCCGCGCAGTTACAGGAGAAAATGGGCGCGGATAACTATTTTCGGGGGCCATGCTGCAAACCGTCTGCGCGGAGTATTTGCGCCATGATTTCGGCGGTTCGCTTCGACACGCCTTTCTCTACCTGTAAAAGCGGCTGGAAGTGCATTGCGTGAGCCTGCGCCTGGACGAGGAACCGCACGACGCCTTGGCGTTGCTCTCCGAACCGGAACGCCTGACGGCCAGCCGTTACCGCCAGTGCGCCGACCGGGTCAGGTTCGCCAGGACGCGCGCCGTGACGCGCATCCTGCTATCGCGCAGGCTGGGTTGTCCGCCGTAAGCCATCGACATTGCGCCGGGCGCCTGCAACAAGCCTGAAATCAAGGGCATCGCGGGACGCGAAAACAGTGCGGCGCCGCTTTTCAATGTTTCCCATTCCGGACGTTTCGCCTTGGTCGCCATCGGCGACGCTGCGCAACTGGAGAGTCTGGGGGGCGACATCGAACGGTGCGATCCGGCGCTCGACCCTTTCCAGATTGCCGGGATCGGATGCACCGAACACGAAAAAGCGTGCCTGCGCCGCGCGTCGAACCCCTTGCGGGCGCTCTATCCGATCTGGGTCGCCAAGGAGGCCGTGCTGAAAGCCGTGGGCGTGGGAATTCCCGACCATCTGCAATCGGTGTCCATCGAACTGCATCCAGGGGCGGAAATCGGCGTGCACTGCCACATCGCGGACTGGCAGGGCATGCGGTGCCGTGCGCTGAAGATCGCAAGAGACTATGCCGCCGCGCTTGCCTGGCGTGACAAGACGGCAATGGACGATAGGGGAACATCCGATGGATGAAATCATCACTTCCTTTGAAAAGACCGATTTTGAACGCACCGCGCCAGAAGGTTCCCCGCTGCCGGTGTTGATCCTGCCCACAAGGGAAGCGCAGCCCTTGCCCGACGCCTCATCGGAAATTCGCAAGCGCATCGACGAACTGTTGCTCACGAAAGGCGCTGTGCTGCTGCGGGGCTTCAGGATGGTCTCTGTCGAGGATTTCGAGCACTTTGCCGCCTCCTTTGGGCACTCGCTCCTGCAATACGAATACGGCTCCACGCCGCGCACGGCCTTGTCGCCGACCGGGGTCTACACCACGACCGAATATCCGGCGCATCAGCACATCCCGCTTCACAACGAGCAAGCCTATACGCGCGCCTGGGCGATGAAAGCCTGGTTCGGCTGCCTGATCGCAGCGCAGGAAGGGGGAAAGACCCCGATCGCCGACAGCCGCCTGATCTATCAACGCATCCCGGAAACCATCCGCCAGCGTTTCGAGCCGGGCATCCTTTACGTACGCAACTACAGCGAAGAGTTCGACGTGCCTTGGCAGAAGGTGTTCAACACCGACAGCAAGGCCAAAGTCGAAGCCTTTTGCCGCAAAATGTCCATCGAATGTGAATGGAAGCCGGATGGCGACCTGCGCACGCGCCAGCTTTGCCAGGCAGTGGAAACTCATCCGGTGACGGGCGAAAAAGTCTGGTTCAACCAGGCGCACCTTTTCCATATCTCCAGACAGGCGCCCGAGGTGCGCGAGACACTGGAAGACCTGCTGGGCATCGAAAACGTGCCGCGCAACACCTATTTCGCCGATGGCAGTCCCATCCCGGACGCGATGCTGGACGAGGTACGCGCCATTCTGGACGCTGAGACCATCAAATTCCCCTGGATGTTCGGCGACGTGATGGTGCTCGACAACATGCTGGTCGCGCACGCCCGCACGCCGTTCAAGGGGCCGCGCAAAATCCTGGTCGCCATGGCCGAGCCGTACAGCAATCTACCCAACTTCGGGAAAGAAGCCGCATGAGCCAGACTGCCGCCCGCCCCTGCCCGCGAAACTTCGTCGAGCATCTGCGCCGACTCGCGTCAGAGCGCGCGGACGATGTTGCCCTGGTCGTGGCAAAGGAGCAGGGACGCGCGACAGCGGATGTCGTCCTCTCGTATGCCGAACTCGATTTACAGGTCAGGGCATTGGCAGCTTCTTTGCAGGCACGGTTCGATGCAGGCGAGCGCGCCCTGCTGCTACTGGAAAACGATGAACGCTATGCCGTGGCGTTTCTCGCCTGCCTCTACGCGGGGCTGATCGCCGTGCCGCTCTTTCCCCCGGAATCCTCGCGACCCCAACATTTTGCTTTGGCGATCAGGCAAGGGCAACGGCGCGATGTGGAAGTACCGCCCAACCTGATCCCGGCGGATTGCCAGGCGATCAAGCCTGAAATGCTGCCTCTGGTGCGCCTCACCAAAGAAGAGATCGGCAGCATCGAGGCGATGGTGCCGGGAGGCGCCATCAACATCCAGGACATTTACCCGCTGGCACCCCTGCAGGAAGGCATTCTGTTCCACCACCTGCTCCAGGAACAGGGCGATGTCTATATCACCTCGCACGGCCTGAGTTTCGATAGCCGGGAGCGGCTGGAAGGATTTATTGGGAGTTTCAATCAAGTCATCGCGCGTCACGACATCCTGCGTACCGCAGTGCTATGGGAAGGGCTGCCGGAACCGGTACAAGTGGTGTATCGGAAAGCGGAACTGAAGGTTCAGTGGCTGGAGGAAGTGGAGAGCGGGACAGGCGGAAGCATTGCCGAACGCCTGGCGGCCTATACGGACAGCAGCCGTTACCGGATCGACGTACGCCGCGCGCCCCTGTTCCACGCCATTGGCGCGCATGACCCTGAACGGCAGCGGTGGTTATTGCAATTGCTTGTACACCATCTGGTGGATGACAACACCACTGTCAAACTGATTGTTGAGGAAATTGCATTAATTCAGAGCGATCGTGAATCCGAATTGGTGGAACCTGTACCGTTCCGGCGCTTTGTAGCGCAGGCGCAGTTGGGGGTGAGCCGGGAAGAACACGAAGCGTATTTCAAAGAGCTGCTGGGCGACCTGGAAGAGCCAACGACGCCGTTCGGTTTGCTGGATGTGCGAGGAGATGGCACGAAGGTTCAGGAGGCCCGGCTGACGCTGGACGCGGAACTGGCGCGGACGATCCGCGAGCAGTCCCGGCGGCATGGGGTAAGCGCGGCGGCATTGTTCCATCTGGCCTGGGCGCTGGTGCTTGCAAGAACATCGGGCCAGGACGACGTGGTGTTCGGGACGGTGCTGTTTGGTCGGATGCAGGGCGGTGAGGGGGCGGACAAGGCGCTGGGGATGTTCATCAATACCCTGCCCGCGCGTATTCGTCTGGGAAGCCGGAGCATTGTGCAGTGCCTGAAACAGACGCATGAAATGCTGGCCGGGCTACTGCACCACGAACACGCGACGCTCACCCTTGCACAACGTTGCAGCGGGCTACCGCCCGGAGCGCCCTTGTTCTCGGCGATGCTTAATTGCCGACATACGCATGCTGCAAAAGATAGTGCAGGAAATGATGCGGCGGCATGGCTGGGGATTGAATCGACGGGGGGTAAAGAGCGTACCAACTACTCCTTCAACCTATCGGTGGACGATCTGGGTGATGGGTTCGATCTGGTTGCGCAAGTGGATGAATCGGTGCCCGCGCAGTGGGTATGCGGATTCATGGAGCTGGCGCTTGAGGCGCTGCTAGAAGCAATCGGCAGGCATCCAGAAAACGCCATAGGAGAACTGAACCCACTGAGTGGCTCAGAGCGGGCAAAGCTGATCCATTGGGGTGTCAATCGTGAGCGTTACTCGGAAGTGCGTCCGGTACATCGGCTGATTGAAGACCGAGTACGGGAACAGCCAGAAGCGATAGCACTGGTATTCGGTGGGGAGGAACTGAGCTACGCGGAGTTGAACGCACGGGCGAACCGTCTGGCGAATCGGTTGATCGCGTTGGGTATTGGGCCGGAAGTGCGGGTGGGGGTTGCGCTGGAACGCTCGACCGCACTGATCGTGAGCTTGCTAGCCGTGTTGAAAGCCGGGGGCGGCTATGTGCCGCTTGATCCGGAGTATCCGGTGGAACGGCTGGCGTACATGGTAAAAGACAGCGGGATCGGGCAGTTACTGACGGATAGTGCGCTGAGCGCAAAACTGCCGATGGAAGATGCCCAAATCCTGGAACTGGACAACCTTGATCTGACGGACGAGCCGGACGAAGACCCGCAGGTAACACTCCATGGCGAGAACCTCGCCTACATTATCTACACATCTGGTTCCACGGGGATTCCAAAGGGCGCGGCCAACCGGCATTGTTCCCTCACTAACCGGCTCGTCTGGATGCAAGCCTCCTATGGTTTGAACGCCAACGATGCAATCTTGCAGAAGACGCCATGCAGCTTCGATGTTTCGGTGTGGGAATTCTTCTGGCCGTTGATGACGGGCGCACAGTTGGTTGTCGCTGCCCCAGGCGATCACCGCGACCCCGAAAGACTCATTGCACAAATCCAGGCGCATGCGGTGAGCACGGTTCACTTCGTGCCTTCCATGCTGCAAGCCTTCCTGGTCCATGAAGGAATCGAGGCTTGCGCAAGTCTGAGACGAATCATATGCAGCGGCGAGTCCTTGCCACCCGAAGTTCAGGCGGCGGTCTTTGCAAGATTACCCACTGTGGCGCTGTACAACCTGTATGGACCAACCGAGGCGGCAATCGACGTCACTCACTGGAAATGCAAAGCGGACGGGAACACAAGAATTCCCATTGGGCAGCCAATTGCTGATACCCGAACCTATGTGCTGGATGCCGACCTGAATTTGGCGCCGCAGGGCGTTACCGGTGAATTGTACTTGGGGGGCATTGGACTTGCGCGGGGCTATCTGAACCGTTCTGGTCTGACCGCGGAGCGGTTCATAGCCGACCCGTTCGATGGAGAGGGCGGGCGGTTATATTGGACGGGCGATCTGGTTCGCTGGAATCGAGACGGCCAGTTGGAGTATCTGGGCCGAATTGACCATCAAGTGAAGATACGTGGGTTCCGTATCGAACTGGGTGAAATCGAGGCGTGCCTGTTGGGTGAGGCTGAGATACGTGAAGCGGTGGTGGCGTCGGACGCCGGGCCGGGCGGAGCGCGGCTGGTCGGGTACGTGTCCCTACATCCAGGCCAGGAAGTCGAAGGCGGCGGACTACGGGAACGGCTGGGTCGGATGCTGCCGGGGCACATGGTACCGAGTGCCATCGTGGTGCTGGAGTCTCTGCCATTGAATGTGAATGGCAAGATCGACCGGAGAGCGTTACCGAAACCGGCGTTTGGAGACGAAGGTCGGTATGAAGCGCCGCTGAGCGAGGCTGAGGAGACCCTGGCGAGCATTTGGGCCGAAGTGCTGGGCGTGTCCAGGGTCGGGAGAAACGACAATTTCTTCCATCTCGGAGGACATTCAATCGCGCTGATAAAGACGCAAATGAGAGTCCGAGATGTCTTCGGCGTCCAAGTTCCACTTCGCACGTATTTCGAAAATCCCGTACTTCGCGACATTGGATGCCATATCTCTGCCGGACGCAATAATGTCGGCAGCGTAATGGGTGGTACTCTTGATTTTGAGCAACTTGGCATGCTTTTGGACGAATTGGACATTCTGGGTTTGGACGGCAATACGCAAAGTACGGATAACCCAGAATGAACGCCATCTACTTGGCGCTTTCTTTTATGTAAGCAGGAGTAATTCTTGCTTATGTTTTTGTTTCACTTCTTTCTCTTTGGAGATATTGCTATGAAAAACTTGCATTTGAAGCTCACTGCCATAGCCGCTCTTGTAGCGGGCTGCTTCACCGTTCCTGCATACGCGCAGACGGAGGATGTCCCTAGCAGGCTGTCGGACTTTCCCCGCCAATGCGATAATCATCGTCCCAGAAACAGACAGAGGCCGCGATGAGCTTCCAGCCGATTGATCGAGAGACGGATTACCTGCTTCCCCCTTCAGTACAGGAGTGGTTGCCAGAGGCCCACTTGGCGCGCTACGTGGCGGAGGTTGTCGAGACGCTGGATCTATCGG
>JAIRNL010000289.1 GCA_031258035.1 Azoarcus sp.
CGCCATTCGCTCAGACGGCGCGCCGCGTCATTCGGCTCGGTTCCCGGCCTCGACCACGGTCAGCGCAGTCATGTTGATGATCCTGCGCACTGTTGCCGAAGATGTCAACACATGAACAGGTTTCGCGGCGCCAAGCAGGATCGGCCCCACCGTCACGCCGCCGGCCGCCGCGACTTTCAGCAGATTGAAGGCGATATTGGCCGCATCCAGGGTCGGGAAGATCAGCAGGTTGGCTTCTTCGCGCAGGCTGGCATCCGGGAGGAGATGCAACCGCTGACGAATGTCGAGCGCCGCATCGCCCTGCATTTCGCCTTCGATCCGCAGCTCGGGATGACGCTCCTGCAACAGCTTCAGGGCGGTTCGCATTTTCAGCGCGCTCGGCGTATCGGCTGAGCCGAAGGACGAATGCGACAGCAGGGCAATTCTCGGTTCAAGCCCGAAGCGCCGCACTTCCTCCGCAGCCAGCACGGTCATTTCGACCAGCTGTTCGGGGGTCGGGTCGTAGTTGACGTTGGTGTCCGCGAGAAACAGCGTCCGACCGGGAACATTGAGCACGTTGAGCGCGTAATAGTGGTTCACGCCGCGACGGCGGCCGACGGCGGCCTCGACATTGGCAAGGTGCTTGCGGTGCACGCCGTCGGTACCGCAGATGAGGCCATCGCCATGACCGAGCGCCAGCAACAGCGCGCCGATCAGGGTGGGATTGCGCCGTACCCGCTTTTGCGCTTCATCCGCCGTGACGCCGCGCCGCGCCATGAGGCCGTGGTAATGCGTCCACATCTCATTGAAATGCGGGTTGTGCGCCGGGTCGATGATCTCGTAGTGCAGGACCGGATTCATGCGCAGGCCAAGGCGGTCGATCGCGCCGATGATCACTTCCGTGCGTCCGACCAGGATCGGCCACGCCATGCCCTCGTCGATGACGGTACGCACCGCCCGCAGGACTCTTTCGGATTCGCCTTCGGAGTAGATGATGCGCTGCGGCGCGCTGCGGGCGGCGGCGAACACCGGTTTCATCAACATGCCGGAGTGCCAGACGAAATTGTTGAGCTGGGCGCGATAGGCGTCCCAGTCGGCGATCGGCCGCGTCGCCACCCCGGAAGCGATCGCCGCCTCGGCCACCGCCGGCGCGATCTTGACGATGAGCCGGGGATCGAACGGGCGTGGAATGATGTACTCGGCCCCGAAACCTTCCACCTTCTCGCCATAGGCGGAGGCAACGATGTCGCTTTGCTCGGCGCGCGCCAGTTCGGCGATTGCCCGCACCGCCGCGAGCTTCATTTCGTCGGTGATGGTGGTCGCGCCCACGTCCAGCGCCCCCCTGAAAATGAAGGGGAAACAGAGCACGTTGTTGACCTGGTTCGGGTAATCCGAGCGCCCGGTGGCGATGATGGCGTCGTCGCGCACTTCCCGTACCCGGCCGGGCATGATCTCCGGGGTCGGATTAGCCAACGCAAGGATCAGCGGACGAGGCGCCATCTTCGCCACCATTTCGCCGCTGACCACGCCGCCAACCGACAGCCCCAGGAAAATATCGGCGCCCCCGATCACTTCGTCGAGACGGCGGGCATCGGTCTTCTTGGCGTAGCGCGCCTTGATCGGGTCCATCAGTGTCGCGCGGCCCTCGTATACCACGCCTTCGATGTCTGTCACCCAGATGTTCTCCACCGGGATGCCGAGCATCACCAGCAGATCGAGGCAAGCCAGCGCCGCCGCGCCCGCGCCAGAGGTGACGAGCTTGACCTGCTTCAGATCCTTGCCCTGCATGTGCAGGGCATTGAGCACGGCCGCGCCGACCACGATCGCGGTACCGTGCTGGTCGTCGTGGAAAACCGGGATCTTCATGCGTTCGCGCAGCTTCCGCTCGATGTGGAAGCACTCGGGCGCCTTGATGTCTTCGAGGTTGATGCCACCGAAAGTCGGCTCCAGCGCGGCGATCATGTCGACCAGGCGATCCGGGTCGGACTCGTTGATTTCGAGGTCGAACACGTCGATGCCGGCGAACTTCTTGAACAGCACGCCCTTGCCTTCCATGACCGGCTTGGCGGCGAGCGCGCCGATGTTGCCCAGGCCCAGTACGGCGGTGCCATTGGTGATGACGCCGATCAGGTTGGCGCGCGAGGTGAGGCTGGCGGCCTCGCCCGGATCGGCCACGATCGCATCGCAGGCGGCGCCCACGCCGGGCGAATAGGCAAGCGAGAGGTCGCGCTGGTTGGTCAGCGCCTTGGTCGGCGTCACCGAGATCTTGCCGGGTTGCGGATTGCGGTGATAGTCGAGCGCGGCGGCGCGTATCAGTTCGTCCATGAGTACTACGTTCCTTGTCAGTGGCTGCGCGGGCGGCGGAGGGATTCCCCGCCCGCAATCCCGCTATTGTGTACAAAAGCAAGAAAATAGCCCACCGCCCGTTTCCGCGCAGTGGGCCTGATGAGGAAAATTATCCCCCCCAGCCTGAAAGCACCCGTCGCCACGCCGCTAAACCGCGTTTTCCCTCCGGCCGGCGGCAACAGCCAGACGCCGCTTCATTGTCAATACGCGACTGGCGTAGGCCGCGCCGGGGTCGCCCAGCGCCCCGCCGTAATATTGCAAGGCCGTTTGCAGGCTGCCGTAGCGGCGCAGCCCCTCGTGCAGCACCTGCGCGCCGACCCGCACATTGAGTTCGGGGTCGAAAAGCGCATCCTTGCCGGCCTCCGCACCGATCTTGTCCATGTGATAGCGCGGGATCACCTGCATCAGTCCCTGTGCGCCAAACTGGCTTTCGGCAAACGGATTGAAGCTCGACTCCACCGCGATCATCGCCACCAGCAACATGGGATCGACACCGAAGCGCCGGCCCGCGTCCTCGGCGGCGCGCAGGGCGGGCTCGATCGCCACTGCCGATACCTTGTAGCGCCGCGACAGCCACCCGCTCACCCGCGCCATCTCGCGCGAGAGTTCCTGTGCGCCGTCCGGGCCCGCTTCGGCCGCTGTCGCCACATCCGTACTGGGAGCCAGATGCCCGGCACCGCCGCTGAAAAGGTGGAAACCGGCAACCAGTCCCCCAGCCAGCAACCCGGCAAAACCGAATCGGCGCAGGTTGCGCGCCGTGCGGCGGGAAAGGAAAGCGGAAGCGTTGTCACTCATGCAGGCAATATCCTTTTGGCAGGGGAAGCGCGCCGTCTGGCTCGGATACAAAAATGCAGCAGCTTGTTGCGCCGCAACAATTTTTATTGTAGAGCCAGAGTTGACAGGGTGCGGACAAAAAGATTCCCGGGATTCGCGGAAACGCCACAAATCGCGGGAAAGACGCCAGAAATGACGGCGCCGCCGTTCAGTGTTCCGGCTGCCGCCCGGGGCACGGGCCGAGCCGCGCCCAATCGAAAAACGGCCCCGGATCGGTCTTGCGACCGGGCGCGATATCGGAATGCCCGGCGATGTCGCACCCCGGATAAGTTCGCGCAAGGCGCCGCAAAAGCACAGCCAGGGCTGTGTACTGGCATTCCTCGAAAGGCTGCGTGTCGCAGCCTTCGAGTTCGATACCGAGTGAAAAATCGTTGCAACCCCCGCGTCCCCGCCACGCCGACGCCCCGGCATGCCAGGCGCGGTTTTCCGTGGAAACGAACTGGATCAATTCGCCGTCGCGGCGGATGAAAAAATGCGGCGACACCCGCAGCCGGTAAATCCCCGCGTAATAGGGATGCGCCGCCGGATCGAGCCGGTTGGTGAAAAGCTCGATCACGCCGGGGCCGCCGAATTCGTCCGGCGGCAGGCTGATGTTGTGGATCACGATCAGGCTGACGCGCTCGCCCTCGGGGCGGGCATCGAAATTCGGCGATTCGATTCGTTTCACCCCGCGCAACCAGCCCTTCATCTTCCCCTCCGTCCGAAACCGCGATTGTGCCCGCGCGCAGGCGCCGGGGCAAAACGTCACGCCATCCCCTGCCCCGGCCCGGAGCCGGAGAGATGAGCAACCCTGCCTGCTCGTGTGTCGAACCCGACGCGGGGGGAAACGCTTTCCGCTGCCAGCCGGTTCACCCTTTCACGCACACCACTTGCCGCAGCGTATGCACGACCTCCACGAGCGTCCGCTGCGCATGCATCACCGCGTCGATGTCCTTGTAAGCCATCGGGATTTCATCAATCACAGCGGCATCCTTGCGACATTCCACATGCCTGGTGGCGCGAATCTGGTCTTCCACCGTGAAACGGCGCTTGGCTTCGCTGCGGCTCATGACGCGACCCGCGCCATGGCTGCACGAACAGAAAGCCTCTTCGTTGCCCAGACCACGCACGATGTAGCTTTTCGCGCCCATCGAACCGGGGATGATGCCGAGCTCGTCTTTCCTCGCCGATACCGCGCCCTTGCGGGTCACGAGCACCTCTTCACCAAAATGGGTTTCACGCTGCACGTAATTGTGGTGACAATTCACCGCTTCCACGTCGGCGGAAAAAGGCTTTTTGATCACCGAGCGTACTGCGGCAACCATGTTTGCCATCATCACGTCGCGGTTTTTACGCGCAAAATCCTGCGCCCAACCAACCGCTTCCACGTAATCGTCGAAATGCCCGCTCCCTTCAGGGAAATAAGCCAGATCGCGGTTGGGCAGATGGATGAAATATTGCTCCATGTCCTTCTTCGCCAGTTCGATGAACAAGGATCCGATAGCGTTTCCCACGCCACGCGAGCCGGAATGCAGCATGAACCACACATGGTTTTCTTCGTCCAGGCACACTTCGATGAAATGGTTGCCTGTGCCAAGCGTTCCCAGATGCTTGTGGTTGTTGGTATTTTTCAGGCGCGGGTATTTTTCGGCAATGCGCGTAAAACCCGGCAGGAGTTGCGCCCACACCGCATCGACGCTATCCGGCGTCTCGTCCCACGCGCCGACGTCGATCCCGCCGTGCCTGAGTTCCCGTCCGTGCGGCACGCTCTTTTCAATCATGCCGCGCAGGTGGGAGAGGTCATCCGGCAAATCGTCCGCCGTCAGCGTAGTGCGCACCGCCATCATGCCGCAACCGATATCCACGCCGACAGCGGCGGGGATGATCGCGCCCTTCGTGGGTATCACGCTGCCGATGGTCGATCCCTTGCCCAGATGCACGTCCGGCATCACAGCCAGATGCCGGAAAATGAACGGCATTTTCGCGGTATCAATGAGCTGTCGCCGCGCATCGTCTTCCACCGGCACGCCTTGCGTCCAAAGCTTGATCAAGTGGGCGTCTTCGGC